>JBATYS010000338.1:0-8476 GCA_049674205.1 Candidatus Aminicenantaceae bacterium | reverse complement strand
CCAGAGGTCTCAGAGCATCACTCCGTGAGGACCCCGATATCATCCTGGTCGGAGAGATGAGGGATCTGGAAACCATCGAAACAGGTCTTCTGGCCGCAGAAACTGGGCACCTCGTATTAAGTACAGTCCACACGTTAGACGCTCCAGAAACGATCAACAGGATCATTGCCGTATTTCCTCCACATCAACAACGGCAAATCAGGCTTCAGCTGTCAAGTATACTGAGAGCCATCATCTCCATGCGCCTCATCCCCAAGAAGGACGGGAGTGGACGAGTGCCCGCAGTTGAAGTTATGATCAACACGTCATATATCCAAGAATGCATCAATGACAGAGAGAAGACCGTTCTTATCAGGGATGCCATCGCGTCGGGTGTCTCTCAGTATGGGATGCAGACTTTTGACCAGTCTATCTATCAACTCTACAAAGAAGGATACATCTCCTATGAGCAGGGTTTGAGATACTCCTCCAGTCCTGATAACTTTAAACTCAGAGTGATGGGAATCCGATCAACCCTGGACGTGGCCATGGAAGATATGGAAAAAGAGATGGGTGAGATAAAGAGAGAGAAGAAAATGGTAACAGTCGAACAGGAGGCTGAAGAAGAACAATAAATGAAAGCCCAGCAGATCAGGGAGACATTCCTAGACTTTTTTGCTGACAAAGCTCACAAGATCATAAGAAGTTCCCCCCTCCTCCCTCAGGATGACCCTACAATTCTATTCACGAATGCGGGAATGAACCAGTTCAAGAACGTATTCCTAGGATTGGAAAAGCGTAGTTACAAAAGGGCTGCCTCTGTCCAAAAGTGTATGCGGGTGAGCGGAAAACACAATGACTTGGAACAGGTCGGGAAAACCAACAAACATCATACCTTCTTTGAAATGCTGGGAAACTTTTCCTTTGGAGATTATTTCAAGAGAGAGGCGATCGACTATGCTTGGGAGCTGATTACAGAAGTCTATATGATGCCCAAAGATAGGCTCTATGCGACAGTCTACTTTGATGATGATGAAGCCTATGAATTGTGGAGCAAAAGAATTGGCATGGCTGCTGACCGGATCTTCCGCTTTGGAAAAAAAGATAATTATTGGGCAATGGGAGAGACTGGGCCCTGTGGGCCTTGTTCTGAGCTCCATTATGACTTGGGTGAGAATATGGAGGAGGGGACTCCTCACGATCTGATTGAAAGCGGGAGCGATCGTTTTCTCGAGCTCTGGAACTTGGTTTTTATGCAGTTCGATCAGGATGATAAAGGGCAACTTAATTCACTGCCATCTCCCTCCATCGATACGGGGATGGGATTGGAGAGAGTGGCCACTGTGCTTCAAGGGAAGACGAACAATTATGATTCAGATCTCTTTTTCCCGCTGATCGAGACCATTTGTGATTTTGCAGGAAGAGAGTACCCTCCAGGAGACGAGGGAGATACCGCTGCCCGAGTCATCGCAGATCATGTGCGTGCCGTGTCTTTTTTGATCGGAGACGGCATCATGCCCTCAAACGAAGGCCGAGGTTATGTGCTCCGCCGGCTTATCCGGAGAGCTTACCGTTACGGAAATTCTCTAGGCTTGGAAGAACCATTCCTTTACAAACTTGTCGGTGATGTCACAGATATCATGAAAGATGCTTATCCAGAGCTGATCTCTTCCGTGGAATACATATCGAAAGTTTGCCTTTCTGAAGAGAACCGATTTGGCCTGACTCTTTCCTCAGGGCTCAAGACTTTTGACCAATACATCGAAGAGCTCAAGGAGACAGGAAAGAAGGTCCTCCCGGGAGATAAACTCTTTAAACTTTATGACACCTTTGGATTTCCCATCGACTTATCCGAAGAGTTGGCGCTTGAAAAAAATATCTCGGTCGACCGTGAAGGCTTTGCGAAGGAGCTGGAGGAACAACGTCATCGGGCGCGCCTATCCTGGAAAGGCGATGCACAAGACAAAGACAGAAAGGTCTACGAGACTATCAAGGATATCTCAGTTGAATTCGTTGGATATGATCATGTCAAAAGTGACGAAGTCAAGGTACTGGCTATCTTGAAAGATGGGAAATTTATCCAGGAAATACAGAAGGGAGAATCGGGAGAAGTCGTTCTCGATCAAACACCCTTTTATGCGGAAGCTGGTGGTCAGGTGGGAGATACCGGGACTTTGATAAATCCCCACTTTTCAGCGCTCGTGAAAACAACGTATTTTCCCATCCCGGACATCATCACTCACAAGGTCCAAATGCTTTCTGGCGCCTTGAGAGTCGGTGACACTCTCGAGGCTTCAGTCGATCTTTCTTCACGGAATAAGATTCGAAAGAATCATACGGCCACTCATCTTCTCCATGCTTCGTTGAGACAGATCCTTGGAGATCACATCAAACAGGCGGGATCACTTGTATCTTCCCAACGTTTGAGGTTCGATTTCACTCATTTTGCGTCTCTATCGAGTTCTGAAATCCGACAGATCGAAAATCGATTGAATGAAAAGATCAGAGAAAACCTCGATGTGGAAACGGCCACCGTTTCTCTTGAGGAAGGGATCAGCGCGGGAGCAACCGCTATTTTCGAAGAAAAGTATGGCGAAAAAGTGAGGATGGTCACGATCGATGACTTTAGCAAGGAACTCTGTGGCGGCATCCATGTGGCAAACACGGGCGAGATTGGAGTGTTCAAGATCGTATCTGAATCCAGTGTCGCCGCAGGAATGCGGAGAATCGAAGCGCTTACAGGGGAGGAAGCGCTCATAGACTACCAGGAAACCGAGGAGCTTCTTTCGGATATTCAGAAGGTCGTAAACTCTCCCAGAAAAGAAATTCTTCGAGTTTTAGACCGGATGAAAGAGTCTTTGAAAGAGAGAGAAAAAGAGGCTCGCGGCCTTCGGCAAAAACTGGCCAAAACAAGATACCAGGAAAAAGAAGATCATGTCGAGGAAGTGAAGGGTATTCGCGTTATGATACAGAGGGTGGAAGAATTGAATACGTTGGAGCTCAGAGAATTGGCAGACTCGCTCAAACAGAAGATCGGTTCCGGAGTGATCATTTTGGGTGGGAAGACCGGAGATAAGGTTTTTCTCGTCTCTGCTGTGACCAAAGATCTCGTTGACCGCATCAGCGCTGTGGATATCATCCAAAAAATCGCACCTCTGGTCGGTGGAGGCGGTGGAGGCCGCCCTGATTTTGCACAAGCTGGAGGGCCTAAGGTCGACAAACTAGATCTCGCGCTGAATAAGAGCACAAAAATCCTGGAAGAGCTCGTTACTTAAAACAGACAGTTGATCGTTCCCAATAAAAGTAAAAACATAAAAAATCACCCCTAAAGGGGATTGAATTTATTAATAAAGTTTGACATCATGGGGATAATCAGCTGGATATTCAATAAGGAAGATCGATCTGATGGATAGTTTCGTCAAAAAAATCGCCTGTTTTGGAATTATCGTTCTATGCGTGATTCCTCTTTTGACGTCAGATCTCTATGCCAATTCTCAGCTGAAGACTGAATACGACAATCTGATCCGAAGTATCGCGCAGAAATACAGGGTGGAGCACACGCTTATCCACTCCATCATCCGCGCAGAATCCAATTACGATCGTTTTGCTGTCTCACCTAAAGGTGCACTAGGACTGATGCAGTTGATGCCCGCAACTGCTATTCAATACGGAGTAAAAAACGTTTTTGACCCCAGAGATAATATCGAAGGAGGAGTTAAATACCTCAAAGACCTTATCAAGCTCTACAATGGAAACACTAAGCTTGTCCTCGCCGCATACAATGCAGGGCAAGAAGCCGTGAAGAAATACAATGGCATCCCTCCATATCGGGAAACGAAAAACTACATTTACAAAATTATGGATCGTTTTGGTTACGATAAAGACTTTATCAAAGGAAAGACCGTCATCTATAAATTCTATGACAAAGACGGCAAGCTCTGGATGACAGACGACAGGGCCTTCTATCTCAAACATAAAAACGATTCATCTTCTGAAGATTGATCGGAGATCAAGGGTATCCTTTGACAAGGATACGTTTGCGTACGATGTCATAGGTAGCAGGCAGTTTGCCGACTTGTTCGCCATCCACTTCGATCAAGACATCTTCCTCACCCATCTCCGGGAATGCTTCAATCTTACTCCCCCTGATCATTGAGATCTTGGAATGCGAGAGGTGAGTTCCTGCATAGACACGCCATGCGTTCACACAGAATTCTAAAGCCTTCATTCCCTTGATCAGAACAACATCGAATAAGCCATCATCCAGCTTGGCATGGGGAGCGATCTTCATCCCTTTCCCAAAGATCCTTCCGTTGGAAACAGCACCGATCAAATATTCGCCATCCGGAAAGTCATTATCATCGATGCGAAGTCGAACTTTCTTGTTTCTGTAATGGATAAAAGCGGCAATAGTGCATTTGAGATAGGATGACGTTTTTCGTTTTAGTCTGTTCTGGTCCATTCTTTTGACGACTTCTCCACCCAATCCGAAATCAGAGATATTCAGAAAAAACCTCTCCTGGTTGTCCCCGGAATGATCCATATACCGGATGCGTCCGATGTCGATCGAGTGAGAGGGGGCTTCAGTGATGACGTGTAGAGCATTTTTGAGTCCAGGAGCGATATTCAGGCTTCGACTGAAATCGCTGCCTCTCCCGGAAGGTACAATTCCTAAGATCGTCTTTGGGTTGATGAAATTGTTCCCCTCATAGAAACCGTTGGCGATCTCATTGACCGTTCCATCTCCCCCGATGCCTATGATCAGCTCAGAGCCTTCCTTAATAGCTGCACGGGAGATCTCTGTGGCTTGGAGTGGTTTCTCAGTGAATTCGTATTTGAATTCTTTTAGAAAGGTTTTCAAGGCTTCTTTGATCTTCCCCCATCTTTTTCCCGTACGACCCCGATCAGATTCAGGATTAACGATCACTTGGGTCTTTAACACTACTGTCTTCCTTTGGGACGTCTATTGTAACGTTTCCCTGGGCTGGAAAAAATCTTTTTCCGAATATGGACATGCCTAGGATCCCACCCAATGCTCCCAGTATTGAGAAAACAACGGCTGCGATCAGCAGACCTAAAATGTTCATCGCCATGGATGCCTCAAATCCGCCTCCCTCTAAGAAGCTTTCCCAACCGTGGGGCATTTCGTCAGCGTATTCAGAAACTTTCTCCATGATGTTCCGAGCCATTTCATCGCTCATGGCTTGGAAAGGAATACTGACAAAAAAATCTACGATCGCGGCGATAACCCCTGCGAGGGTGCCCACGATCGCTCCATCCCCCGCACTTAAAAAAACTTTTGAATCTTTGGAGAGCAAATACGCAGCTAATATCGCTCCCCCGATGATCCACAGACAACAGAGGCAGTTTACGAAAGGGATTGCGGAAAGGATCCCTGCTAAACCACCTCCAATCAGAGCTGGCATGAAAAAAGATGGGCGCTCGTTAGTCATGGTTCCTCCTTCCGGTCGGGTACTATTCTATTGTTTTTTTGTTTGATAATTCAACCTTTTTAAAAATATCTGTGACTCCTGGGATGAAGTAAAATGGGAGGATGCTTCCCCAGATCAGACCTGTGGCCAAGCGAAGCGAATGTGGTGAAGCCCAAAGCGACACTACATTTGCTGCTGTATCGATCACGATCGGTATGCTCATAAGGATTAGAATTTTGGCCTTGGGGAGCGTCTCTGACGAAAGCCCTCGGAATACCGGGAATAGACTTGTGCCCAAGAAAAATCCAATGTAGATACCCAGGCATCTCGTGCATACGGCTAAAGGATTCCCGTACAGAGTCAGACATCTTGAAGGAATTTGATGACAAGTCGTAGAAAAGACAGCATAGATCAAGTTTCCGTAGGCAGAGGATTTACTCTTTAGATAGGGTGCGGCGGTAACAGCAGCGATCCACAGGATAATTCCTATAAGGGTCAGAAAATAAATGGTGCGGATCTTATTCACAAAAATAAACTATCCGATGCCTCCATTTTTGTCAAAGCCTTCTTCCTAATACAATTTTTATAAATAATTCATTAAGGATGGATTATTCACGGACCGAGGCCAACCCACCCCACCCTTACATTAAGGTGGAGGAAGTGGCCCACGAAGCTGTAGTGAACTCCCGCGAGCCGACCCAACCTACCCGGGCTACAACGAAGGCTTTGTAGTGAGATCGGTCCGCCCGCAGGGTAAAAGATGCTGCCAATAAGATATTGTATGCTTTTTAGAGTATAAATTTGGTAGCAGATTTTATGAATAATTTATCAGGGGAATTGACAGAGTGAGCCTCAGAGTGTAAATTGATAAGTTTTAAATAAGCATGGATTATTCAAAAATGGCCTTAACGCTCATAACAGACACAATAATTCATGAATAAACCAGGCTAACTATTCATAAGGAGGAAAAGATGAAAAATCACAATGCCATCATTTATTCCATAATTGGAGTCTTTTTTCTCATGTGTCTGCAGCCAACTCTCTTCTCCCAGTCAGAAGAGGCGTCCCGTGTTTTGGAGACATATCAACAGAGCGTCGTCTCCTTCGTCTCTTTCGACAAGGAAAAAAACCAAGTTGCGCAAGGCACGGGATTTATGATCGGCCCAGAAATGATACTCACAAATTACAGTCTCATAAGCCAGGCTGAAAATGTCGAAGGAAAAGATTTTAAGGGGAAAAAAGTCAAGATCGAAGGGATCATTGGTGTGGATAAAAATTATAACATCGCGATACTCAGAGCAAAAAGCAAATCTCCTGCACTTGCGATGGGAAATGTCATGGATGCAGGGATAGGCAATACGGTGTTTGCTATTGGGGGGGATGAAACTGGTGCGCTCCAAGTTTCCGAGGGGACTATCGAAAAATTGACCGAGTATTCACCCAATCAAAGGATCATCGAAACGACTGTTGAAGCTTTAGATCCTTTCAATGGGGCTCCCATTATCGGAATGGATGGAAAAGTTTTGGGAATGATGATCTTCCTGGATGTTCGCACCAAGTTTACTCTACCAGCAAACCTTTTCCAAGGGATTTCTAAGCAAAGCAAACACGCAAAGTTCAAGGATCAGACACCCGAAGACTATTTTACGACATACGAAGGAGCCTACCTTGCGGGGAAGGTCTATGCAGCGCTGGGAAGGAGCTCTCAAGCTGAAAAGGCGTTAAAAACCGTGCTGAAGTTCAAGCCGGATGAACTCGATGCTCATCAGAAAATCGCAAGGATTCAAGTTGAACAGAGGAACTACGGCTCTGCAGCATCCACCTTAAAAAAAATCATCGAACTCGATCCTTCTTTGGATAGTGCACATCAAGGACTCGGCGATGTCTATCTTAAGATGAGGAACTGGAAAGAGGCGATCCCTCCGTTAACCAAAGCGGCAGAGTTAAATCCCGATAACACAGAAGCCTATTATCTTGTGGGCACGGCCCATGAAGAATTGAAAGAATTCGATCAGGCCGCGGAAGCCTTCAAGACCTATATCGACAGAAATCCTGGAAATCCAGGTGACACCCACTACCACCTTGGTCTTTGCCAAATAGAGCTCGATCAGCTAGAACCAGCAACGGCCTCGCTTGAAAAAGCAATGGAAATAGACGCACAAAACATGCAGATCATAAGCAAACTCGCTGATGTCTACCAAAAAACAGGCCAGTATGATAAGGCCGCGGAAACCTACACGAAGCTCATAGAAGTGAATCCGGATGATGCCAAGTACCATTTCAACACAATCATCAAGATGTATGATGAAGCCGGGATGCCGGACAAAGCTATCGAAGCCACCAAGAAAATGATCGAACTGAATCCACAGGATGCAGATGCGATCTATAACCTCGGGTACATGTATATCAAGTTGAAGAACTTTGACGAGGCTATCGAGACCTTTAAAACTGCAATAGAAGTCAGGCCTGATTTCGAGTTTGCTTATTCTAATCTGGGATATTGCTATACTCAGCAGAAAAAATACAATGAATCCATCGAAACATACAAAAAGCTTGTCGAGATCAATCCGGAGAATGCCGACGGGTGGATGAGCATCGGGACCGGATACATGTATCTGAAGAAATTCGACCCTGGCGTGGCGCCTCTGCAGAGAGCTATCGAACTCAGACCTGACAATGCCTATGCCTACTACAATTTAGGGATCTGCTACCTCAATCTCCAGGATTATCAGAGTGCACGGGATATCCATAAGCAGCTCCAAGCTGTAGATCCCGATCTCGCTGCGAAACTGCAGAAGCTTCTTCGCTAACTTTACTGTTTACTCCAGTGTAGGGAAGCATCTCCAAAACCGTTAGGAATGACGTTCCGAGTGCTCCAATTGGTGATTTCGAAAACACTCTCAGTTTCCCCAGCGAGGAAACTTCGCTCGGTTCCGGGCTTCCCTCACATCTCCCTCAAGGAGATGTACCATGCCCGCATGGAGCCCTTCTCACGGTTTTCTCCACCACACAAATGGAACACTCAATAACGCAATGTGATTCATGCCATCACGGTTTTAGGGATG
>JBATYS010000337.1:0-4275 GCA_049674205.1 Candidatus Aminicenantaceae bacterium | reverse complement strand
GCAATGTCAAAGAGGCGGGTATCGTTTATGCTAAAAAACTGATCTCTGGGGAGGCGAGCATTCCGGTCATACAGAAAGGCCCCCTTGAAATACCCGACACGCTCCCCGAAGTGGACATCGGCTATCTATCAAAAAAGACCGATGAGATCATGAAAAGAGTCATCCTTGAGGGAGCAGAGATGACGCTTGAGGAGGGGCTCAAGCACGAGGCTAAGGTCCTGGGAGAGCTTGTGGAAACCAAGGACATGAGGATCGGTATGGAAACGTTCAGAAAATTCGGTCCCAAGAAGAATGCGGGATTTTCCAATGCGTGATCGAGAGATGAAGAGAAGATGCCATCAAAACGAAAGAGGAGGACATCATGTTATTTGAAAAATCATACATTCCCTATGATGCTTACTGGAGCACTCCCTTCTGCCGATGGCAAGGAAGCTTTGCCCACTTGCATTCCATGGAGTTTGCCGCTGAGGTATGTCGAGGAGCTTTTCCTGCCCGGAGGATCAGTCCAGATATCTTCGACAGTGTGGTTCTTGGGATGACCGTGCCCCAAAAAAACTGTTTCTATGGAGCCCCCTGGATGGCTGCTATGGTCGGGGCCACAGGGATAACAGGTCCTATGATCAGCCAAGCATGTGCCACATCAGCCAAGTGTGTGAGTGTGGCATCGAAAGAATTGGAGATGGGCGATCAGGAGACGATCCTCGTTGTCACATGTGACCGGACGAGCAACGGTCCTCACATCTATTATCCCAATCCATTGAGTACGGGGGGAACCGGGGATAAAGAGGACTGGGTGTTGGACAACTTCGGTTATGACCCCTGGGCCAAAAATGCAATGATCGAGACTGCCGAAAAAGTGGCGGAAGAGGCTGGGATCACTAAGGAAGAACAGGATGAGGTAACGCTTATCAGATACAACCAGTATCAGGATGCCCTCAAGGATAACAGCGCTTTTCTCCACCGCTATATGGTTGTTCCGATCGAAGCGAAAGATCCGATGGGACGAAAGGTCCTGGCGACTGTAACCGGAGATGAGGGAGTTTTTCCGACAACCGCCGATGCCCTGGCTAGGCTGAGGCCTGCTCAGCCCAACGGGACCGTCACCTTCGGAACACAGACCTACCCCGCCGATGGAAACGCCAGTATCGTAATGACTACTAGGGATAAAGCGCGTGAACTCAGCCGAGATCCGAATGTGGAGATACAGATTCTGTCCTACGCAGAAGCCAGAGCCAAAAAGGGCTTCATGGCCATGTCGATCGTTCCTGCCGCCAGGAAAGCTCTTTCTTCTGTGGGAATAGACATCAAGGATGTCAAAGCCATAAAAACCCACAACCCCTTTGCTGTGAATGATGTCTACTTCTGCCGGGAGATGGGCATCGGACTCGAGGATATGAATAACTACGGGTGCTCCCTCATCTGGGGCCATCCACAGGGACCTACGGGTGCACGCCTCATCATCGAATTGATCGAAGAGCTGGTGATTAAAGGAGGAGGATACGGCCTTTTTGACGGCTGTGCCGCAGGAGACACGGCCGCAGCCATCGTCCTTAAAGTGGACGTTAAATAAGTTCGACACAGTTTTAATGAAGGGACCGTTTCCCAAACGGTCAGTTCGGGTGCCGGTCCCAAAATTGACTCAGTCCATTCGGGGAATGAACTCTACATCTTGGTGAAATGGCCCTTTCCGACGGCATCATTATTGTTGACACGTCCTCTGGTCTGTGATATTTCTACGCACAGGTTTAAACGAAGGGAAATCTTCTAATTTGTGAAGGATTCCTTTAGTTCGCGCCAAAAACATTGTCAGAGGAGAAGGAATGAGAAGGCTATCCAATGGAAAGGTGATTTTTTGTCTCGTTGTTGTTTTATTTGCTGTCCTGCCTCTATCAGGTCAAACGGAAAAACAGAAGATCAAGGTTGTGGTTGAGAATGCCACGATCCGGGCAAATCCCGATCTCCAGAGTGATGTGATCAAACACACCACCTTGGGGGCTGTATTTGAAGTTGAGGAAAAGGAAGGCGAATGGTTCACGATCAAGGTTCAGACTGAAGTGGGTGTGCTCCTTACTGGCTATATTCATGAAATGTTCGTTGAGGTCGAAGAGGAAGAAAAGGAAGACATTGAAGAGGCGGTAGAGATGGCCCCTGAACCCGAAGAAAAGGTCGTCGAAGTCCAAAAAAAGCTGGAATCCCCAATGCCACCCCAAGAAGCCCGTCCCACCCGGATGGAGATCGCCTTTGGCGGAAGCTACACATCGGGTTATTCGATAAACAGTGTCTCCTACTCGGATAGCTTTAGCGAGGGAAGCCTGGAGCGTGCCAATGAGAACGGAACCATTACCCAGGGATTGGAGAAACCCATGGGATTTTATGGCTCGTTCAATTTCTTTTTAACTCAAGGCCTGGGGATCGAATTGCGGCTCGACATAAATTCAAGCGCAAATTATACTTCGAGCAGCATGAGTAATTATCGATTGTCCTGGGAATGGTCTGATGGCCGCTCAAGCGATACAACAAAACAGTGGGATATTCAAGGAGGAGGGGTTTCATCACTGACTGTTTTTTCCGGTAATCTTATGTATAAAGTCCGGACTGGAGGATTTTTTGCTCCTTTTTTCAGTGGAGGCGTATCTTATTATTCTGGCAGCCTGAATAAAGCGAGTACATTCGTGGGATATGGAACAACCTGGGCCATCGAGGACTTCCAGTTTATAACACGGTACATCGATTTTTTTGACATCCCTGCAACACTGGAGGCCTCATTCAGTGGGATTGGCTTTAATGTTGGGGGTGGAGCCGATCTTCAGTTTTCGCGAAGTTTAGCTTTAAACATCGATGCCAGATATTTTATGCTGAAAAATGTGGAAGAAAGATGGCAAGTCCGTGCAGGCACATACCCAACGAACCTCCACGAAGGCGTGACGATCACACTGCTCGAACAGAATGCGCTGGCTCTTCAAGAGTCGATAACTCCGGTAGAGATAAAAACTTCGTTCTTCAAGATTTCGCTCGGCCTAAAATTGATGTTTTAAAATTCAATACTCTATTCTTATTCTGGATTATTCAGATTAATAACTGCCATTCTGTGAATGGAGGCGTTTCATGAAAGATTTCCTCACGTCACTCAATAAGACTGCAACCCTTACAAAGCTCCAAAGGCCTTTCTCTGCTCTGCCTAAAGTATGGATCGGATTTATCATTGCGGGCGTTTTTCTCCTGGTCGAGCTCATCGCTCTGGCCAGCGGCTATGATATGGATGATCTTCTGCTCTATCTCCTTGCTATCGGTCTTGTTGGGACAGTTTACTGGTTATTCTGTGTCCACAGATTTCATAAGATCCTCCGGGAGATGAATAGGAGTTATCAAATATCTCCAGGAGCTGCAGTCGGTTATCACTTTATACCCTTTTACAATTTTTACTGGATTTTCAAATGGCCCATAGAGTTTTCGAAATACATCAATGCTCAAGGTTCGGTCAAGATGGTGCAGGGGGGATTGTTGGGGGCCCTGCTTTTGATCGCTCTTTTGATCAACAGATTTTTCGATGGAGCAGTGGGTATGACCTTTATTTTTGGGATCGGGACGTATATGGCAAATATTCTCCGAAGGCAGATCCAGAGTCCCATCTCAGTGATGCCAGAAGAGATCCAAGCCGAAGTTAAGGAAACCGGGGTATGGGCCACACAAAAGGTGGATCAGATCAAATCCTTATCCTGGAATGTGCGTCCTGTTCTCGATGGGCTCGTATCAGTGGATTGCCCGGAATGCAAAGAAAAAAAGAGCTTCAAGGTCGAGTCGTTCCGGCCTTTTTCCTCGGAGCGTCCTGAGGGCCTTGTATTGACAGAGGATGTGGTCAATTTTGTCACCGGAGGCAATCGATTTTTGAGTGGCGCTCTCGGATTTGTTTTTGCAGCTATAATTATCGTTATTCTTGAAATGGCACTCCAGGTGAGGAGGCACAACTTCTTTTTCACTGTTATCGGGGTAATAATTTGGAAGTTTATTCAATCCATGCTGGAGGGCGTGTTCAACAAACAGATACCTGTTTGGACCTATACGTGCAGCGGTTGTGAAGAGAAGTTATTCATCGCTTCTGACGGGAGTGATGTACTTCTCGGGGAAGCTAAAGAAAAAAAAGAAGCAGCAGCCAAATCTGAATCCAAAATAATTGCAGAGCCTGTCGCTGAGGACAAACCTCTACCTTCCATGGACTTGAGTCCAGTTCCGGCTGTCTCATCCCTAATTCAGGAGAGTGAACATCCGGATGTTCTC
>JBATYS010000336.1:0-2253 GCA_049674205.1 Candidatus Aminicenantaceae bacterium | reverse complement strand
GGCCGTTGAGAACGATCTCCTCATGCAGGGCATAACCAATGCCCCAGATGATAGCACCTCGAATGCCCACTGTGGCCGTGTTCCTGTTGATGACTGTTCCGATATCAAAAGCACCGCAGATTTTTTTGACAATAACTTTACCGGATGAGCGCTTGACTTCCACCTCCGCCGCCACAGCACCCAGCTGGCTACCCCCGTGATTAACGATCGCCATGCCAATACCTGAGTTTGGACCCGGTTGATAAGTGTGATACCCGATCATTTCAGCGCATGTATCCAAGAGGGAAACAAATGCCTGAAACTGGACATTGTTCCGCCGGAACTCCAGTGGATCGATCCCAAGGCGGGAAGCCACCATGTCAACGTGACTCTCAACGGCAAAACAGGTTTGCACGAAGCTTGTGCCCCGGCTCACAGCGCGGCCGAAGGGCCAATCGGCATGATAGAGCTTGGTCGAAACGTGGGGTATGATATACGTGTTCGTGGTGCCGAATCCCATGTCATGAATAATATCGATCTTCCGGGCTATCATTCTCCCGTTGGCACTAACTCCAGTCGATAGGTCGATAACGCAGGCAGCTTTGAACCTTCCTCGCAGTTGGAATTGATCCTTACGGCTGTAGATCAGCTTCACCGGCATTCTGGTTATCCGGGCAAGCATTGCCGCTTCACCGGTTACGGGATTCGACGTCTTCCCGCCGAAACCTCCCCCGACCGGCATTCCAATCACTTGGATATTTGAATCCGGGATATGTGTGTATCGAGAGATGACCGTTCTCGCCATAAACGGGTGTTGACTACTCACCCATACCGTTGCTCTTGTTCCGCCATTTTCCAGCCGAGCAAGAGCCGTGTCCGTTTCCATTGGCGCTTGGGTTGTGTATTGTGTGGTGTAAGTCTCTGACAGGACAAGGTCACTGGATGCAAGACCCGCTTCGACATCTCCTTCCTGTTCCTTCACCTCAAAAAGCCTGGCGCGTGTGCGGGATTCCTTCTCTAACTGAAGATTCTCAGAGCGTTCGGGAACCGACCACTCCGCTTTAACGGCATCGAGTGCTTTAAGAACCTCGTTATAACGTTCGGCGACCACGGCGACACGCCCTTTGACCAATTCGACCATTTTTACACCAGGAACAGCCCAGGCAGCACTCAAATCCACTGTCCTGAGCCTTGTCAAATCAGGATGATAGGGTTGCGTAAGCCACCCCACATAAAGCAACCCAGAAACAGACAGATCTCCTACATATTTTAGCCTGCCTGTGACAATTTTTTTTGCGTTGACGTTTAGTATCCCAAGATCGATATATGACCTGTCATTTGCGCGAAATGTATTTGGATCAATGCTCATCAACACGGCCTTACCACTTCCCAACTCATATGCGCTTATCCGCTGGCTTTTTTTCCCTTTCAGGCTCACTCCCCCATCGCTGTACTCAACATCCTTTGGCTGTATTCCCAAGGACCGGGAGGCACGAGTGATCAGATCCTCTCTGATCTTTGCACAGGCTAGCCAAAAGCCCCACCCCACATACTTGGTTGCGCTGCTACCTGTCGTCGGCCCGTCGTCAGGACAGAGTTCCGTATCACCCTGAACGACTGTTAATTTTCCCTGAAGAATATCAAGCCCCTGAGTGACAACGGCCGTGATGACTGTCTTTAAGCCCTGCCCGAGCTCTATGCGGCCCGTATACACACTGACCTTGCCATCAGGGCCAAAAACAATCCACTCCGTATAATCAAGATCGAGGATTGTGGCCACGCACTCCACATCACCGATATCAAGAGGCAAGATGTCATAGTTTTTTTCTTGAGGGCTTGCGGCAGGAGCGAACCGGAAAGCATACAGGAGGCTTGTGCTTCCTATGGCTTTGAGAAACTGACGGCGGGACACTCTCATTCCGCGGTCCCTCCCCACTGGTCTTTAACGAATGATTCAATAGCCTCGATGATATTGATGTAAGATCCGCACCGGCAGAGGTTGTAGTCCATGGCTTCTATGATCTCGTTCCTGGATGGGTTTGGATTTCTTAGAAGCAATGCTGTCGCCGTGATAATCATTCCTGGAGTACAGAATCCACAACAGAATGCCGTGTGATCGACAAAGGCTTTTTGAAGAGGTGAAAGGTTTTCGAGGGTTCCCAGACCTTCGATGGTGACAATCTTTTGTCCTTGTGAACAGTTGGCCACCTGAATGCAACAAGAACGTCGTGCAACGCCATCGATAAGGACCGAGCAGGCACCACAGATCCCTAC
>JBATYS010000335.1:0-1826 GCA_049674205.1 Candidatus Aminicenantaceae bacterium | reverse complement strand
AAGGGCAAAACACCCTATGAAGCATTGAGGTGTAGGTTAGAATAATTGAAATATTGTCCAAGAGGGTATGAGATATTACAGCCATAGAAATCAATTGATAATTCAAATTAGAGAGTAAATAAACTCCTGTTTGTTTCTTTTGGGATATTAGCTTATTTTTTTATTAGGTATTTCACAATAATTTCAATTACCTTCAGAAGGATTATTAAAACAACTGAGCCCACAACAATTATTATTAAATGTGCCCATATCGGAACACCTTGTGTTGTATCAATAAAAGCATCAAGAAACTCATAATCTCTTATAGGAATTGTTAATACATATGCTACAATAAATAATACAATTGCAATATATTTCTTTTCTTTCCAAGCAAGCCATTCTTTCCAGTTCATTTTAACCTCTTTATTTTAGGATCATCTCCAAAAAAGTTGGTAAGGATCCTTTAATTATAAGCTATAAAAAGGAAATGGACATCGGGTAACTCCAATGGGTAGAATAAGTTTTCCATTAAAAAATTCGCCCATGGAGGCCTACGATGTCCGGAATGAGTATAGCATATTATTTTCCTTATCGTCGAATCAAGATTGTTCATCAATCCGTTGCGCAAGATACAAAGACAGCTCGGATCGATATCGGTCCCGACAAGCGTTTTCTCCCTGTTTGCAGTCGCTGTGGACGTGCTTCTCCACGGATCCACAGTCATGTTCAGAGACGGGTCCGAGACCTGGATCTTGCATCGTTTCGAGTTTGGCTGCATTGCCATTACCGAAAGATTGTCTGTATTCACTGCCGACGGATCGTTGTCGAAGACCTGGATCTTTTCGCTCCCTGCCAGCGGGTCACGAAACGCTTGGCCCTCTACATCCACGAACTCTGCAAGATGTTGACGGTCAAGGAAGTGGCCGATCATCTGGGATTGAACTGGAAGACTGTCCGGTTGATCGACAAGCACTTTCTGGAAGCTCAATACGGGAAGATCGATACCAGCGGAGTTCGGATTCTGGCGGTAGACGAGATCGCCATCCGCAAAGGCCACCGTTACTTGACCGTGGTCCTGGATTATGAGAGAGGACGTGTGATCTGGGTAGGGAAGCATCGGAGAGCCAAAACCTTGAGTAGTTTTTTCAACAAGATGCCCAACCGCGACCGGAAAACGTTGGAGGCCATCGCCATGGACATGTGGGATCCTTATATCAAAGCCATCCAGAAGAAAGTCCCTCATGTCAAAATCGTCTTCGATCTCTTTCATGTCGTTGCTCGGTTCTCTCGAGTGATCGACAAGGTCCGCACTGCAGAGTATCGAAAAGCCTCCAAAGAAAACAAAGAAGTGTTCAAAGGAGCTCGGTATCTATTATTGAAGAACCGCTCCAATGTCCGTCGCACAAAAGATCGGGAGCAGTTGAAGCAACTCCTCGAATTAAATGAGGTGATAAACATCATGTTGATTCTCAAAGATAAGCTGAAGCACATCTGGTCATACAAATCCCGAACCTGGGCAACAAAAGCCATTGAAGAGTGGTGCGCTCTGGCCAAATGCATCGAACATCCGTCGGTCCAGAAGTTCGCCGACACCCTTGAACGATACAGTTACGGCATCCTCAATCACTGTGATTATCCTATTCACACTGGAAAGCTGGAAGGTGTGAACAACAAGATCAAGGTGATCAAACGAAAAGCCTATGGTTACCATGATCTTCGGTACTTTTCACTTAAAATCATCCAGGCTTTTACCAACTAAATGGGAGAAGAACCAAAATTGTTAGAAAAACAGTGAATATCTACAAAATGGCACAAAAATGGAAAAACTAAGAAAAAAAGATATCAAT
>JBATYS010000334.1:0-11995 GCA_049674205.1 Candidatus Aminicenantaceae bacterium | reverse complement strand
ACCTTGGCTAGAGCGCTGTAGCCACCCACGGCAAAATAATCTTCGATCTTTGTGGGCTCGATTTGCTCGTTGTCTCCCAGCACGTTCCGCAGCTGTTTCTTATAAAAACCGATATCAGGCCCACTGGATTTCAACTCTCCGGTGTCGTGTTCCTTGTAGAGGAACCGGTCGATAATTTGGTCATTGAGAACAGTCTCCTGAATGATGGCTTCCGCGTCACTGGGCTGAACATTCTGGTAGAACAAATTCTGCGGTTGGATGATAATGTTGGGTTCAGCCTCGCAGAACCCGTGGCAGCCTGTGATTTTAACCGAGACTCGATCCTTTAGCTTTTTTTCCTGGATCACTCTCTCTAATTCTTCGACGACCTTCAAGGAGCCACGCGCTCGCCCGCATGTCCCGGCGGAAACGGTAAGGATCGTGTGCTTCTCTTCGGCCCTTGTCAAAGACTCGTGTTGTATTTTTTGTTTCAGGTCTTCGAAAGACGTCAGTTTCATATCAGTCATTGATCTTCTCTTTTTTTTCGAGTTCCCTCACGATTTTTCCCGCCTTTCGGATGCTTGTCTGGGCGTAGTACTCGCCGTCGACCACGACTACGGGTCCGATGGCACAACATCCAAGACAAGCGACGGAATCCAGGCTGTATTTGCCGTCCTCACGTGTGTGGCCTACTTCAACGTTGAGGTTTCGTTCGAATTCCCTGAGAATCTTTGGAGCGCCCCGAACGTGACAAGCTGTACCTACACAAACCGTAATCTGATGTTCACCCTTGGGTTCCATGCTGAAGGCATTATAGAACGATGCCACAGAGATGATGTCTATCAGGGGAACATCCAAGGCCTGAGAAGTCATGTTAAGGGCGACAGGTGGCAGGTAATTGTACTCGGCCTGAAAATCTTGGAGGATGGGGATCAGAGATCGTTTTTCCTGGGGATGTTTTTGTATGATGACTTCGAATTCTGATTGATCATGAAGCATGATGATCTCCAAAATTTAGTTGAGATAAAAGAGCAAAAAAAATGTGATGGAATCCCTTTTTTGGACCAAGTAACACAATTATTTGTCCTTTAAGAGAGGAAGACACTCACCTTTAATTATTATTGCTCCTTATTATAATGAGTTAAAGTATTGAATTATTAAAATATATGACCTTGATATATAGCAGATGGAATAATGAAATGTCAAGGAATTGAGCTCTAAAATCTTGATTTTTTGATTGTGTTTTTTGCGCGCTTTCTTCAGCACATTTTGGAGCTTAACCTCTACATTCGTTCCTTTTTGTTTGGATGAGCGGTATAAATGTTTTTCCATTTCTCTACGGTTTTACAGAGTGCCTGGATCAGATGTATACCGCTGCCGTGAATCGGTCGTAATTCCTCTGCGAGTTCGGAGTACCCCCTCCTGTCCAGCCATGAAGAGAATATGTCGTTGTCAGATAATATCTGTATTTGGGCTGGATCTGCCTCTGTGAGCCGGTCTAAGAGTTCTCCCAGGTTATAGACTTTTTTCCCGTCTATCACCAAGGGCATGTTAGCCACACGATCCATCTCATTTTTCATATGCTTTTTAAGTACAGCGATCAATTTCCGTCCGTGTCCCTGTATGGGCCTGATTACATTTCCCAGCTCCCTGTAACTGTGCATGTACAGCCAAGTAGAGAAACTGTCTTTCTGTGCATAAACTTCCAGGATTTCTCTCAGCTTTTGTGCTTTTTGTGTGTTCTTTCCGGCCTCATCCAGGATCTTCGTCATCTCTTGTATGTTTTTAATCCGATAGAGAATGTCTCCGGTTGTATCTCTGATGATAAAGTCAGTGATCCCCGCGTGGTCTCGAATATAATTTCTGAGTGTATCCAGGCTCTCAGGGTCTCCTTTGGGCAGAATAAAAGCCGTATTCCTAAAAGATTCCGTTTCCTTTGTTTTGGATGCGATGATCGTGGGGATTCTCGGGTAGTATTTTTGGACCAAATTGACCAGGTCTTTACCCGCATCGCTTTTAGGATTTTCCCCTTTGGGAAAGAATATATCGGTTATCAAACAAATCACATCATCGCCGTGACCATTGGAGAGGTATTGTTTTTCGTTTATATCGGATTCCTGTTCTACGCCGAACAGGAACTTCAAAGACTCCTCATAGGTTCGTGTGAATATAACATCTGCTCGCTGCCCGATTATGCTGTAAAGGACCGGCAGAAACTGTGAGAACCATCTGGGTTCATCATCCACGATAAGAAAGATAAAACGTCTGACATTCGAATAAAAATTGACATTCAATTGGTCTTCTGCCGCTCTCACGACAGATTGGATGATCTTATGGGGTGCGCAGTCTGTTTTATTGTAGGCGAAGACAAAATCAGCTTTTTTTGTGTAAGGGTATTTTTGTTGAGTTGCAGAGGGATGGGAACAATGGATGAATTCATTTGCCGAAAGGAGAGCGATGATGACATCCTTGTTTTTCTGCCGGATCACTTCTGTATTGGCAAGATTTATGGCAACATCATCAAGGATCAAGACTAGAGCGCCCTCAGATCGAATATTTTCCAAAAAGAGAGGATCAGTCAAAACATCGACTGTGATCCATGGCATGTCTTTCTCCAAAACATCCTTTGTCTGACGGATCTGTTCGTCAGCAGAGAAGATAAGGACATTCTGGATTTTTACAGGATTGATGATCCGTGGAGTGAATGGGTACTCTTTTTTTTGAGCTGATGAAAATCCTTCTTTTTTATTCATGGACTTTTTCCGTTTTTATTCAGCGATGATACACCGCTGATTTTTTGAGTCTGCATAGATTTTAACTTTTTTGGGGAATGTCAACACTTTCAACACATCGTCTCCATACGATCCGCTGAAGAACCAGGGATCGATCGTATCCTGTGTTGGGGCGATGTATCCGTATATGACATTGTTGCTGATCAAGTTGGTTAGAAAATGTGTGCCCTGAGTTCCATACATACGTGTTTGAAGTCTTTTCTGTTCTTCGTCATATCCGCCCTGAAGCATATACAGAAAATGGCTTCCGTAAACACCTCCCGAGAAACTGCTGTCTTCGGGAAGAGGCTCAGGGCGGCCTGCGATATCTACACCGTATTCAAAGATGGCAGCGGCACGATTGACGTTTCTGTAGTCCACTTGAATGCCCCAATCTCTATTCGAGCTGCCCAGACGTCCAGGAACGATCAGAATATAATTTTTATTTTGTTTGCGCATTTTTGTGTTGAATTCAGTGATTTTTTTAGCTGCGGCATCGTGTGAACTTTTCCTGTAAACAAACGGTGATACAACAAGTGCATATTTGATGTCTGTTTTGACGCCATGCCCTTGAAGGCTGCTGATAGAAAGGTATGTGTGGCCGGTCTTTTCCGGAATTTGCACTTTCCTAAACCGTAAGGCCGGCAATTGAGTCAGTTGAACGACGTGGAACCGGCCGACTTCTTCACCCTTTTTATGATGATCGATGTTAAACACGAATTCTATCTGAAAATGTGAGGTGGCCTTATCTACGATGGTTTCCATGATTTTTCCCAGGCCGGTTTTAAAACAGAAATGATTTTTTTGGATCAGTTCCTCTATGGTGATCAAATTGTTCTGAACTCCAAGGAGTTTGATCCTCTTGGTATTGGCGAACCGGACGTGGAGTGTTTTCATGGTCTCGAGTTCATGACCCTGTAGGGATTTGTTCCTTGTCATGTCCAAGGCATAAAAGTATTGCTGTCCTCGATCGACATTCAGATATTTTAGAGAAATTGGGTTTTTAATCGTGGCCATTGAGACGACAGGAAAATCGTCCAGGACGGTTGCATATCCATGCCCGAAAGCGATACGGGCAAATCCCTCGTTGGGATCCTGGTTTTTTAAGGCATAAGGGAAATATGAGTTGGCCACTCCTGAAATGAATGGATAGTAGAATGGACCGGCCAGGGTGTTGTCAAAGATGCCGGGAATGGGATTGATCACTATGGCCATCTTTTCTTGGCTTCCAGGAGGCTGTTTGCCGATAAAATCTTTATAAATAAAATAAATAGCCTGTTTCAGTTGGTTCAGGCGTGTGGGAAATTCAGGGTGATTGTTCGGCAGCATGAAGGAGGTGTTCTCGCCGGCATGGACCGCACCTGCCCCTCTTGGAGATGCCCATCCCTCATCTGTTGCTGATGACCGGACACTGATGGGGATGTCCCCCACCTCCTCTAGGATTGAGGCAAGAGGGCTAAATTTCTCTTCATTGAGCGTCTCGCCACTATCGACGAAGCTATCATAAAAGGTAGTTGTGAGAATTTGGGTTCTCAGTCTATGGGCGTGGGGGATAGAAATTTCGCTGATTTTTACTAATCCGGTTCCTTTCCCCCCGAGATGTCCTTTTCCGTAGATCTTGATGTTTCCGGCTTTTTCGTAGGCTTTTTCACTCATTAGAAAACATGAAGGCGCATATCTTCAGGGTGCTTGTTCTCCCTATAAAGTATATGATAGCCTCTGTCGTCGATTTACGCCTCAACCTGATTATATCAAATTTTCAAGGAAGTGAATAAGACTCAATTCCTTCTATCTCAGTGCTATTACAGTTGTGACATTGCTTGCGATCATGTTGAAATAATAGCACAATTGATATAAAATAATTTACCACCCAGTAAGGGGTGGGTTTTTTAGTTTGAATGGGTTATTCATAAAAATTGCAGATATCCTCATTCCTTTCCAAAGATATCCGCTGGATCATTTTTTAGGTGTAATCTTTTATAGAGCATTAGGAGTTTGGAATAATGACTGACAAACAAAAACCTTTTATTCAAGTGTATTGTCCTGAATGTCAGGAAATGATTCGTCCTGGAGAATGGGCGTCTTGTCCTTTTTTTGAAGGGCAAAAACTGGACATTTCTGACACAGAAGACGCCATGAAACAAATCTTTCGTTGTCATGTGCAATGTGATTGCAAGATTGAATACAGCTATTATGATGGAGACAAATTGGTCACAAAAGTCGAGGATACTATTGAGGACCAAGAAAGTCTTCGGCGTATCCTTACTCTTGTATCAAAAAAATCGGGAAAAAAGGACGAGAGCAAACCAAAAAAAATTCTTCTTATCGATGATGACACAGATTTTTTGGAGATGCACACAGCTGTGCTGGCGCACAGAGGGTATGAGGTGATAGCGGCTCAGAGTTCGAAAGAGGGCATGGAAAAATTAGAGGAAACAAAACCTGATATTGTTATTCTCGACGTCATGATGGAGCAGTTTGATGCCGGATTCAAAGCGAGCGAACAGATCAAGCAGAAATACAGTGACCTTCCTGTGATGCTGCTGACGTCCATCGGTGCACAAACCGGCCTGGATTTTTCCTCCAACGAGGATGTATTAAAGATCAGCAAAGCCGATGTTCTTCTTGATAAACCTGTAAGCCCCAAATTCTTGATCGACGAGATCGAAAGACTGACCACTCCAAAAAGAGATTAATCACCCCGAAATTCCATGGACTTTTTAAGCATATCAAGGAAGAAGTGCCGGCGGTGCTACCGCTGTATTCGTGTCTGCCCCACGAATGCCCTGAAGATCGATGGGGGGAATGTTGTCCGGATCGAGAGCCGGTGTATTCTTTGTGGGGCCTGCTTCAAGAACTGTCCCCATGACGCTGTCATCCCACACACAGGTGTTATTAAAGTCCTCAAGCAGCTGAATCGGGGCGAAAAAGTCGTGGCCTGTCTGGATCCGACCTTTCCGTCCGTACTGGACAGGGGTACTCCCGGCCAATTAGTGACAGCTCTGAAAAAATTGGGATTTCACGAGGTTTGGGAATCTGCCCTGGGTGGGGACCTCGTTATTCAGGAGTACAAAACATGGCTCTCACAGAACAGGTGCAAGCCCTCTATCTCTTCTTTCTGTCCTTCATTGGTCCTCTATATCGAGAAGTTTGCACCACAATTTGTCGAGAATCTCGTTCCTGTGGTCTCTCCCATGGCTGCTACGGGTAAGGCAGTTAAAGCGCTCAGAGGTGAGGATACAAAAGTCGTTTTTGTCGGTTCTTGCATTTCCAGGATTTATGAGCGGATTAGCCTGCACACAAAGGGATCCGTGGATTGTGTTCTAACCTACCATGACATCAGAGATATGCTTGAGGAAAAGGGCATCAACCGGGAAGAGCAGGAACCCTCGGAATTTGACGGGCCTCAACCTGGACTTGGAAGAATGCTCAGTGTGGCGGGCGGTTTGTCCCAATGCATCGGTTTTGATCATGATATCCTGAATCTGGATTATGTTGTTGAAGCCGGTTCTGATAGAGTGATTCGGACTATTCAACAGTTGCAGCACGGCACGATCCGCTCCAATTTTTTTGATTTGTTATTCTGTAAAGGATGTATAGCGGGTCCCATGGTGGATAAGAACATCTCGGGTCCCAGCAGGAAACAGATTGTCGTGGATTTTATCAAATCCCAAGATAAAGTTGTATGGGAGAACCAGAAAGGAATAGCTGACAAGCTGAGAACTCTCCGGCTCGAGAGGGATTTCTCAGTCAAGGATGTGTCTTTGCCAGAGCCTGAGGAAGCAGAGATCCAGGCCGTTCTTTCCGAGTTGGGGAAAACGTATCCCCATCGAAATCTGGACTGTGGGGGCTGTGGTTATAACTCTTGCCGAGAAAAGGCGGTTGCTGTCGTGCGGGGATTGGCGGAGAAGGAGATGTGCTGGCATTACCTTTTGACTCAGTCCCACCGCCTCTATTCAAAATTGGAAAAATCTCATGAACAGCTCAAGATTTCTCATGAGGAGTTGGCGCAAGCTCAAAAACAGCTTATCCAGTCTGAAAAAATGGCTTCTTTAGGACAGTTAGCCGCTGGTGTGGCCCATGAGTTGAACAATCCTCTGGGGACGATCATTTTGTTTGGCCGGATGCTCCAGAAGGAGTTGTCTTCCCATACAGATTGGAAAAAGGATATTAACCTTATCGTTCAAGAGGCAGACAGGGCTGCAAAGATCGTTAAGGATTTACTCAGTTTTTCACGTGAGACGAAGCTTAAGCCTGGCCTGGTGAATATCAATAACATCATCGAAGAGGCCGTGTCTCTGGTGATGAAACGCTCACTCTTTCGGAATATTGAGGTTAAACGCGATCTGGATTCTGAACTTCTAACGACTTTTGCAGATCCCGACCTTCTCAAGCAGGTTTTTTTGAATATCATTCTTAACGGTGCTCAAGCCATGGAAGGTCAAGGCACGCTGACTTTAAGAAGCCAGGTGGACAAAAACGGTAAAGAGATTCTGATTCAGATCCAGGATACAGGCTCAGGGATCGCAAAGGAACACCTGCCAAAGCTTTTTGACCCGTTTTTCACAACGAAGGAAAAGGGTACGGGCCTGGGTTTGGCTCTTGTCTATGGGATTGTCTCCAAGCACAAGGGGTCGCTCCATGTCGAAAGTGAACTGGGCAAAGGAACGTCGTTCTTGATTCATCTGCCTGTTTTGGATCAGGGCGAATGGATGGAGGGCGAAAAAACGATCGTGGATATGAAAGAAGTCCCAGGAGGTGGGGAGGATGAAACCCAAAGCAAAGATCTTATTGGTTGATGACGACCAGGATTTTCTAGAAATGCATGAAGCCGTGCTAAAAAATCACGGCTATGATGTCCTGACGGCTAGCAGCGGCCATGAAGGCTTGGAGAAGGTGAGGTCCGAGATGCCGGATGTGATCATCCTTGACCTGATGATGGAAAAATATGATACAGGATTTTCCTTCAGCAAAGAGATCAAGAACGATCCTCTCTTCAAGAAGATCCCCATTCTGATGGTGACGGCTGTCGCCGAGGCAACGGGGTACCGGTTTTCTCTAAAGGAGGACGGGTACTGGATGAAAACCGATGACTTCCTCAATAAGCCCGTCATGCCGGATGTGCTCATCGGCAAGGTCGAGAAATTACTAGCAGAGAGAAAGGAGTAACATTGAGTTCCGAAGCACGTATTCTTGTTGTCGATGATGAAATGGGAATACGGGAAGGGTGTAAAAGAGCTCTTTCCGCAGAGGGATATGCTGTTGACGATGCCGAGGACGGGAATGCCGGACTCGAGAAGCTCAAGGAAAATGCCTATGACCTGCTTCTTGTAGACCTGATGATGCCCGGAATAAGCGGTCTGGAGCTTATCGCAAAGATCCATCTGATCGATCCGGAGATCATCCTTGTGGTCATCACGGGACATGCAACTATTGAGACGGCTGTAGAGGCCATGAAAAAAGGCGCCTATGATTATCTGCCAAAACCCTTTTCGCCGGACGCTCTTATAGCAGTTGTAAAGCGAGGACTGGAGAAAAGGACTCTCCGTCAAGAGGCAAAGAAACTTTACTGGGAACGGGACCAGAGACTTCTCGAGCTCGTCAATGAGCGTAGCCGCATGCGCACGATCATCGGTTGTATGGCGGATGGAGTGCTGGTAGCAAACATGGAAGGCCGTTTGGTTCTCTGGAATGCAGCCAGCGTCAAGATGCTCAAATCCAGAGGCTTTGATGTGGCGGGTGAGCCTTTAGAATATTATATAGATAATCAAGCCATGGTCGATGCGATCAAAGAGGTTCTGTCGGCCAAAGACGAAAGCTTTTCGATGATTAGCCGGGAGATCGAGGTTGAGGGTGATCCAAAGACGGTATTGATGGCCAACATCGCACCGATCAGAGATGAAAAGGGAAATATCCTCGGTGCCGTGTCTGTTCTTAGAGATATCACTCAGCTCAAAGAGATCGATAAGATCAAATCCCAGTTTGTCTCCATGGTGGCGCATGAGCTGCGTGCTCCGCTGGCCGCGATCAAAGGGTGGCTGGAAATTGTGATCACGGGTGAGGGCGGTGGTGATGAAAAACTGCAGAAACAGTGGCTGGAGCGTGCCAGAGACCGGTCTGACTCGCTCCTGGCATTGGTCAATGACCTTCTGGAAATAAACCGTATGGAGGCGGGGAAGATCGCTCAAAAGATGGAGCCCGTTCAGGTTACGGATATAATTAGAAAAATTCTCGATTTCATGAAACCCGAAGCTGAAAAGAAAAACATCACTGTCATAGATAAATTGCCCGAAAATCTCCCCTTGATCCAGGCTGATAAAAGGGATATGGAAAAGCTCTTCATGAACCTGATCACGAATGCCATCAAATACAGCACTGAGGATGGAGCTGTCACTCTGGAGGGAGAAGTGGAGGGGAGTTATGTGTGTTATCGAGTGAAAGATGCGGGTATCGGGATATCCCCAGAGAATTCAGACCATATTTTTGATGATTTCTATCGTGCTGACGATGAAAGGGTTAGGAAGATCACGGGAACAGGGCTGGGTCTCACTATTGCCAAGAAAATTGTGAACTCCCACTTTGGGCGCATAGAAGTGGAGAGTAAGGTGGGACAGGGGAGCGCTTTTTCTGTTTGCCTTCCCTGTGAAGAAAGAAAAAAGTGAAAAGTGAGTCCAAATGAGCACAGACGACAAATATCAACTCAATGAGATTGTGCAGAAAGAGCAGATCGCTCCTTCGATCGTGTGTTTTAAAATATTCACCCCGGTTGTGGCAGACGCTGTCCAAGCGGGGCAGTTTGTCGTTGTGCGGACGGATGACTACGCCGAAAGGGTTCCTCTGACTGTTGCCGATTATGATCCTGAAGAGAAGACAATCACACTGATCGTACAGGTTGTGGGAACCGCAACGCGAAAAATGGATGTTTTGGAAGTCGGGAGTGTTTTTCTCGATGTCGTCGGGCCGTTGGGAAAGCCCACCGAAATCAAAAAAGTGGGGACAGTGGTCTGTATCGGAGGCGGAGTTGGTGTGGCACCTGTTTATCCCATCACAAAAGCTTTCAGGGAGGCCGGAAATAAAATCATCTCCATTTTAGGTGCGAGAACCAAGGACATGCTCATCCTGGAAGATGAGATGAGGACCATAAGCGACGAGTTGTTCATCACGACTGATGACGGAACAGAAGGACATCACGGATTCGTGACAGATGAGCTCAAGAGACTCATGGATGAGGGAAGAGAGATTGATCTCGTCGTCGCCATCGGGCCTGCCATCATGATGCGAGCCGTGGCAGAAACAACAAGACCCGATAAGATAAAAACCGTCGTGAGCCTTAATTCACTCATGGTAGACGGCACTGGAATGTGTGGGGGATGTAGGATCAACATAGGCGGAGGGACAAAATTCGTCTGTGTGGATGGGCCGGAATTTGACGGGCATTTGGTCGATTATGACGAGCTCATGCAGAGGTCTGAGATGTATGCCCGGGAAGAACATCGGGCCATGTGGGATCATGCGTGTAAGCTCCAGGATGCCGAGAAAAACCTGAAACGAGCCAACAAACGAGAACCCATGCCCAAGCAAGATCCGAAGCTCAGGATTAAAAATTTCGATGAGGTGGCTCTAGGATACAGTAAGGAACAGGCTTTGCGAGAGGCTTCCCGATGCCTCCAGTGCAAGAAGCCCTTCTGTGTGGAAGGGTGTCCAGTGGATATTGATATCCCCGCTTTTATCGGACTGATCAAAGAGGGAGATTTTATGGGTGCAATCCATAAGGTCAAGGAAAAGAACAGCCTTCCCGCTGTCTGCGGCCGGGTGTGTCCGCAAGAGGAGCAGTGTGAGATCAAGTGTATTCTTGGGAAGAAGAAGGACCCTGTGGCCATCGGCCGATTGGAGAGATTTGTGGCTGATTACGAATACGAACAAGGGGAGGTTCGGGTACCCAAGAAACCAAAACCCACCGGTAAGAAGATTGCGGTCATCGGTGCAGGCCCTGCGGGATTGACCGTGGCAGGCGAGTTGTGCAAACTGGGCCATGCGGTCACTGTTTTTGAGGCGCTGCATTCGCCTGGAGGTGTCCTTGTTTACGGGATTCCTGAGTTTCGGTTGCCCAAGCGGATCGTCCAGCGGGAGAGCGATTACATCGAAAAGTTAGGCGCCGAGATCAAAGTCAGCTACGTGGTTGGCAAAGCAAAGACAATAGACGGTCTTCTCGAGGATGGATTTGATGCGGTTTTCATCGGAACTGGAGCGGGCTTGCCGTATTTTCTGAATATTCCCGGGGAAAATCTCAACGGTGTGTATTCAGCCAATGAATTTCTGACTCGAGTGAATTTGATGAAGGCCTACTTATTTCCAGAGTACAACACACCCGTACACCTTGGGCGGAATATTGCCGTGATCGGCGGGGGGAACGTGGCCATGGATTCTGCAAGAACAGCACTGCGTCTTGGTGCGGAGAATGTCTACTTGATATATCGCCGGTCCCGCGAGGAAATGCCCGCCCGTGATGAGGAGATCGGAAACGCCTTTGAGGAGGGTGTCCAGCCTCATCTTCTTACGAATCCCGTCCGCATCCATGGGGATGACAAAGGCTGGGTTCAGGGGATCGAATGCCTCAAGATGAAACTCACAGAGCCCGATGAATCAGGTAGACGGCGACCTGTCCCTATCGAAGGCAGTGAACATATGATAGCCGTGGATATGTTTGTGGTTGCGATCGGTCAGGGTCCCAATCCACTGTTGACGGCTACTACGCCAGACTTGGAATTGAGCAAATGGGGCAATATTGTGGCGGATGAAGAAACAGGAAAGACATCGAAAAAGGGCGTCTTTGCCGGTGGAGACATAGTGACTGGTGCAGCCACTGTGATTCTCGCCATGGGTGCAGGGAAAGACGCTGCCAAAGCCATAAATCAGTATCTCAAAGACGGCAATTGGTGACAATCAGTCAAACTGATTCGTCAGCACTCAAAGATATCAAAAATCCCATTCGGGGAGAAAATAAATGGCATTGGATTATGATCCATTAGCTTCCGTCCAAGCGGCAGGGCCGCCCGGTTCTATCTCTTTCATCTATGGCCTCCCTGATCCCAAAACATTCCCCGTAGATGAACTCCAGCGCTGCTTCGATCAGGTGCTCCGGGAAGATTCCGCGCTCTCCCTGCAGTACGGTCCGGAGCAGGGGTATGGACCCTACATCTGCAAAAAAGCTTCTGTGTTTCCATTCAATGAAATGCTGTGATATA
>JBATYS010000333.1:0-1919 GCA_049674205.1 Candidatus Aminicenantaceae bacterium | reverse complement strand
CCTAGCCCCGAAATGCAGGAAATCATCAAAGAGTTCGGAGGGCCCCGGGGATTCAACAACTGGCTTGAGGCTATGGAGCAGCATGGGACTTCGCCCAATTTCGGTTCCTTTCTTGGTGCAGCCACTGTGCGCACGTATGCAAAGGGCATGGCATTGGGAGCCCCTTCGCCTGAAGAGCTGGAGATCATGCAGAAAGTGACACAGAATGCCGTAGAAGATGGCGCTTTCGGCCTTGCATCTGCCCTGATCTATCCCCCAGGAAGTTTTGCCACGACGGAAGAGCTCATCGAGATCTGTAAAGTGATAGCTCCTTATGGAGGTGTTTATATCACTCATCTGCGTTCAGAGGCGGATAAATTTATAGAGGGTATCGATGAGGCTATCGAGATCGGTAAAAAAGCGGGTGTCCCTGTGGAAATCTATCATCTCAAAGCCGCAGGTTGCAGGAACTGGCACAAGATGCCCCTGGCCATTGCCCGCATCGAAGCGGCAAGGGCCGAAGGTATGGACATCGGTGCGGACATGTACACTTACATCGCGGGTAGCACAGGTCTTGCTGCGTGTATGCCGCCTTGGGCATCCGCTGATGGGAAGCTTCATGAAAACCTTAAGGACCCGGAGATGCGCGCCAAAATCCACGATGAGATCCTCAATCAGAAAACCGAGTGGGAAAACATGGGTCAACTGGCCACTCCTGAAAATGTGTTGATCCTTGGCCTCTGGAAGGAGGAAAACCGGAAATATGCTGGCAAACGATTGTCAGAAATAGCAACAGAGATGGGGAAAGACTGGATGGATACGGCCATCGACCTCCTGCTCTCTGAAGGCCAAGACATAGGCACGATCTATTTCATGATGACAGAAGACAACCTTGCTCTTCAGATGCAGCAGCCCTGGATCAAATTCGGGACTGACGCCGGCGGACATGATCCAGAGAAATCGAAGGCTCTCATTCACCCCCGTGCATACGGGACCTTCACTCGCATTCTTGGCAAATATGTGAGAGAGGAGCGTGTGATGGGCCTTGAAGATGCGATAAGGAAGATGAGTTCAGCTGTGGCCCACAGGCTTTTTATTAATGACCGCGGTCTCCTCTGCGAAGGTTTTTATGCCGATATCGCCATCTTCGACCCTAATACAGTCGGCGACCGTGCAACATTCGAGAATCCTCATCAACTCTCTGTGGGAATGCACCATGTCTTCGTCAATGGTGTCGCTGTCGTCAAAGAAGGAAAACATACGGGCGCAAAACCCGGCCGCATCGTCCGAGGTCCAGGATACACCAAAAATTAGTGTATCTATATAATGAATATCTTTTCATCTAGGTGATACACACGTATAAATTGTCAGATAATAATTGACATCAATTTTTTGTCTATGATATATTTCCAAGCAAGCAAGCAGTCATTCGTGGCTGCAAGGGAGCAGTTAAGCACGATGAGCGGGGTGTATCACATATTTCTTTTCTAGTCCCCTGCGTCTTTTCATCAGATCTAACTGGATTCGTTAAGGAGAAGTGTTGAACGACAGGCGCCAATTAGCAGACCGTCGACTCGCATCGACTAAAACCTTTAATATATATACACTGCGAGGAAGACGTAAAAAAGCCCGTCGTGTTGAGGAGGCGGAAAATTATTATGTCGATCGATACGAACTCCGCTATCTGTTCTTGATCACCTCGATACTGATCTTGTGTTTTCTGGATGCTTTCTTGACAGTGATCCTATTACAGTTGGGTGCGGAGGAACTAAATCCTTTTATGCTGATATTTATAGAGAAAGATGTGGTTCTTTCCATGGTCGTGAAGTATGTGATCACAGCCGTCAGTTTGATTTGTATCTTGATCCATAAGAATTTCAGGATCTTCAGGAATCTGCGTGTCCATTCTTTAATTTATTTTGTGTTGACACTTTATATCG
>JBATYS010000332.1:0-9591 GCA_049674205.1 Candidatus Aminicenantaceae bacterium | reverse complement strand
TGACTGAGTCTGCGCTTTGACGTGCTGCAGATTAGGCTTCCATTTTTTCTTGGAGGCTTTATGTGAATGGCTGACCGATTGACCGAAGCTCGGCCCTTTTCCGCAAACATGGCATTCTTTTGGCATTTTTTTTCTCTCTTAAAAAATATGTTTATACCACAAATCCAAAGAAATTCCAACTACATCTTTGTTGGTGCGGCAACATCTCCTATGTATACAGGTGTCCCCATTTTGTAACAATATGGGCCGGCCGCTGGCAAATCTTTCTCTGTAGAATTTGGTACAAATATTGCACTATTGTCGGGGTGCTTGACGAAAGAAACAAAAAGCAGTACTGTAGAATTAGAGGTTTTGTGATGAAGATAAGACATTTTATTTGGGTGCTTGCCCTATTCCCGATCGTTTTAGTAATCACTCAATGTGCCTCCTCAATCCCCGCCGACCAAATGCGTTTTGGCGTCGAGGCAGCAAAGCTGGACTTGTGGGACGAAGCCATCTTCCGGTGGAAAAAAGTTTTACAAAATGATCCTGACTCCGCTTCAGCGCACAACAACCTAGCAGTGGCGTATGAAAAAAAATCGCTCTGGGAAGAGGCCAAAAACGAATATGAGCTGGCCTTAAAGATCAGGCCGGATGATAAACATATCAATGCCAATTATCAACAATTTACAAAACGCTATGAGGCTAGAAAAGATGAGATCCCTAAAAAACAATAAATGGGTTTGGTTGCTCCCTGTGCTTATCATGTATTCCTGTTCGTCCGGGGGGCAATACTGGCGGGTGCGGGTGGAAATGCCCCGGCCTGTCTCCTTCGAGTTGGAGCGCTTCCAAGAGATGGTCGTTACAGACTTTCTCGTGTTGAAGGAAAGATCAGATTTTGACCTGAACAAGGAGACCACCGAATACTTCGCCTTTGAATTCGGAAAAAACATCCAGATCCCCGTTTCGAGAACCAAGATCGCGCCCGAAAGTGTTGAGATTTTTGAGCAAGAGGATTTTTGGACAGACATTCCGACTGCAAATGAAAACGCCATTATTTTTACAGGAACGATCGACTACAAATCGGAAGTCCGGAAAGCCCTTGTTGATAGAGAAAAACGTCAGTTCGAAGACCCTTTCCCGGACAGCACAGCTCTCGAGGAGAGAAAGTTTTTCACACTTTTTTTCAGTCTCTATCTGATCGATTCAAAGACTGGGAAAACTCTCTACCAGAAAGACTTCAAAGAAACACGGAACTATCAGAATCCGAACCAGACAGCCTACTTTGCATATTTCGACCTCATTCAATCGGTCAAGGATAAGCTTTTCCAGGCTTTTCTGGGCGAGGAGCTTCTCCAAGAAAGATATCTCATTGCCAAGTAATCAGGAGTCCCGATGAAAAAACATATAAAGATTCTTGTCTGTGTCTCATTTATTGTGCTTGTGGCACAAATGGGATTTGGCCAATTTTATTACTTTCCCTATTACGGAAAGAACAAAGTCAATTACATTAATTTTCAGTGGGATAAATACGAGACTGCACATTTCGACATCTATTACTACACAAAAGACATGAGAACCTTGAAACTGCTCGCTTCTTATGCAGAGAGCGCTTACCAAACGATTAGCCGTGATATCAAGCATGAGCTCTCCGCTCCCGTTCCTCTGCTCTTCTACAAGACGATGACCGATTTCCAGCAGACCAATCTGTACAACATCCCCGACGGCGTCCTTGGTGTGGCAGAGCCGCTTCTTTACCGGGTCGCCCTGCACGGCGATATGCCCCCGGACGAATTGCAGGATCTCATCGCTCACGAATTGACCCACATCTTCGAGTACGACCTTCTCTGGGGCAGCCCTGGTGGTGTAATCTATGCCGTCTCTCAGCCCCCGCTCTGGATCATGGAGGGATTTTCCGAGTACAACACCGGAAACTGGTCCTCCTGGTCCTCCTTGATTGTTAGGGACACTGTGCTCAACGACAGAATGCCCGACATGACAGATCGCGGACATCTTTATTCCCAATACCCGATGCCCCGCGACCCTGCGTATGACTTCGGACATGCCATGTATGAATTCATAGAAGACGAATTCGGGAAAAACGGAGTCAGAGAGTTCTGGCAATCTATGAAAAATTCCTCCTTTGTCGGGCGGTCCGACCCGATCCAGAAGGTCTTTAACCTAAAACCTCAGGAGTTCAATCACGAATTTAAAAAATACCTGCGTGCAAAATACAAACACCTGCTCCTGAGAGACAACCCTGAAGATTACAGCCTTCCTATGGGCCCTCAGTTTCCCCTGAACAATTATTATTTTGCCTTCTCCCACTCTCTTTCTCCATCCGGAGATGTCGTGGCAGTGCTTACGTATAGCGTCAAAGATGCGGACATTGACGTCATCCTTCTTTCCACCAAAGATGGAAAGGTCCTCAAGAACATCACCAAGGGGTACACGCTCAAGTATGAGTTCATCCGTTACAGCATCGACCCCTCCGAGGGAAGGCTTGTGGCCTGGTCTCCGGATGGTGACAGGATCGCCTTTTTCGGCCGGTCTGGACAGAAGCATTCTCTGTTCATCATCAACGCCTTGACGGGAAAAACCCTCATGGATGTCCCAATTCCCCAGGACCAACCGACCTCACCAGCCTTTTTTCCTGCCGGTGATGCGCTTCTTTATGTTGCTTTCGACAAAGGCATTCATGACATATACAAGATCGACTTGACAACCGGGGAGGCTCTGAACTTAACGCAAGACGAGCTCTACGAGAAGGCTGTCTCCATATCGCCAGACGAAGAGACCGCCGTCTACACGATCAGGCTCGATGATTTTGATAAGATCTTCACCTCTCCTCTCGACAACCTCAAGATAAAAACACAGTTGACCTTTGGCCCCGGTAACAACATCACTCCCGCATTCTCGAAGGACGCCACCGAGATCTTTTTTTCCGGAGACACGAGAGAAGCCTATAACATATACTCAGTATCCCTGGAAACCGGTGATCTCAAGCGTTATACAGATGTCCGGACCGGCAATTTTTTTCCTTCGCCGCTTCCCAACGAACCGAATACTGTGGTTTTTTCCTCCTTCAACAAGGGATCATTCCAGATCTACAAAAGTAAACTCGAGCCCGAAGTGGAGAAGACCGTAACGTTTGATGTGATCGAGCCTGAGGAACCATACGAACAGTTCGAGCCTATCCTGACACTCGAGGTGAACAAGGACGAGATCGAACCGCAGAAAGGCATAGGAAAGCTCTATCTCACGGGGCGGCCCCCTGTTGAAGCCGTTATATCGACCGATGGCTCTATCTACGGGGGAACAGCTATCGCTTTTTCCGACCTGTTCGCCGACTACACATTCTCCCTCCTCGCATATCAAGTCAGGAGTTTCCGCGCGTACCAATTCTCATTTTATAATCTGAAGAACCGGCTCCAGTACGCCGTGGAACTCTATGCGTACACCTTATTCTACTATCCTTCCTATTCCTACTACGATCCCTACCTGTACAACTTTCTGAGTTACCAAGATGCCATTTCGACTCGAAGTATATCTGGGGCAACCGTCAGCGCTTTTTATCCGATAAATAGGTTTTTCCGTATACAGACCTCCGCATTCTTCCAGCGCTGGGAAGAAGATTTCTTCGACCCCTACATGAACCAGGTCCTCGATTACAGAGGAACACAGTACAACTATTTCTTGAACGGGAACATGATGGGCCTTACCTTTTCTCTCGTCGGAGAAACCACCCGCTTCAAGTATTTTGGCCCGGTTTCCGGCAGCACATTTTCAGTCTCCGTTCAGCAAGCCGTACCGGTGTCTGACAGCTTCCTCTCGAACACAACGCTGCGGGCAGACCTGCGAAAATATCTGCATCTCGGGGGTGACGCGCTCTTCGCCTTTAGGCTCAAACTATTTGGAAGCTATGGGAAAACCCCATATGTCACTTATTTCGGGGGCAACAACGAGATCCGCTCCGCGTATTATTACTCCCTCACTGGGACCGAAGCCTGGTTTGGAAACCTCGAATTCCGGATCCCGATCATACATCAATGGACGACTCTTTTGGGATTGCTCGGCCCCGTGCGTGGCACGCTTTTTGCCGACATCGGCCGGTCGAAAATGAAGGGCTATCCGGCAAAGTACTTTCGCTATATCGGGGTTGATGAGAATGGGTTCCCCATAGGGTATGAATATGAAGCTCTGGGCTCGTTCGGATTCGGATTTCAAGCCTACTTTTTAGGTTTTCCCATACACATCGAATTTGTAAAGGGATTGGAGTGGCAAAGCATCAGCAAACCCTTCGATTGGGATGTTACGACTGGTTGGATGACAAAGTTCTGGATCGGATTTGACTTTTAGGTCCTGAAAATAATCAGAGGAGATTTTTTCGCTCCTGGAATCTTCCGATGTCGCTCAAAAATCCCCTCTTATTCTATCCCTAAAGTGTTGATATCAAGTCGTTTATAATAGTATCAATATTTTTTCCGAATATTTCATGAATTCCGCTTGAAAATGGGAATTTGTGGTGCTATTATATTCGGGCCTTCTCGGAACCCACTCTCAGCATTTATGAAGGTTTTCCACATGTGTGAAAATTTCTGTGGAAATCTCATTAAAACAGATGGAACGCAAAGAAAAACATAACCCTTGGCTCAAAATACGGGATGAGATCCAGAATAAAATTGACAAGAACAGTTTCGAGACCTGGTTCGCACCCACGGTCTATATCGGTGAAGAATCGGATTCTCTCTACATAAAAGTGCCCAATTCTTATTTCAAGGATTGGCTTTCCTTTCACTACACAAGCCTGGTCAACAGGATCTCCCTGGATCTTTTCGACAAGTCTTATGAAATTAAATACATTATCGACGATACGTCCTCGCCATTCATCCGCCGGTCTCCTGAGGAGCGGAAGGCCAAACACGGGAACCTCCTCAATCCCAATCTTAATCCCAATTATACATTCGAAAACTTCATTGTCGGCTCGTGTAACCAATTCGCTCATGCCGCGGCCACGGCTGTAGTGAAGAATCCTGCAAAATCTTATAATCCACTTTATCTCTATGGTGGTGCCGGCTTGGGCAAAACCCATCTTATGAATGCTATTGGTCACAAAATATTAAATGACTGTCGCAGCCTTAAGGTCCTCTACATCACGACCGAAAAGTTTATGAACGACCTCATCAATCATCTGCAATACGGAAAAATCCTTGATTTCCGTCAAAAATACCGCAGTGTGGACGTCCTTCTTATCGACGATATTCATTATCTATCCGGGAGGGAGAGGACTAAAGAAGAGTTTTTTCACACTTTTAATCATCTCTATGATAGCCAAAAGCAGATCGTCATTTCTAGTGACTGTCCACCCAAAGAGATCCCCAACCTCGAAGAGCGCTTCAGCTCCCGGTTCGAATGGGGGCTGATCGCCGACCTCAAACCGCCTGATATCGAAACCCGCATCGCCATCCTTAAGAAAAAATCGGAATTGGAACAGATTGACCTTCCTGAAAGCGTGGCGCTTTACATCGCAGACAAGGTCCGTTCAAACATCAGGGAGCTGGAAGGATACCTTCGTCGCGTTATCGCCTATTCCTCTCTCAAGGGCGAGAGCATCGATCTAGACTTAGCCAAAGAAGCCCTCAAAAGCCTGTTGGATGCGACCTCTCACATCGTGACAGTGGAAAAGATCCAGAAGATCGTTTGTCACAAATTCAAGATCACTCTCACCCAACTGATATCCAAAAATAATTCTCCAAAGGTCGCATTCCCCCGTCAGATCGCTATGTATCTCTCCAAAGAGCTGACGAAAACTTCTCTTCCCGAAATCGGTAAAAAATTCGGTGGAAAACACCACACTACGGTTATACACAGTGTCCGCAAAATCGAGAAATTAAGAATGAAAGACCCCGAATTTAACAAAGAAATAAACAGTTTAATTAGCTATATTCGTTAGGAAATCAGTAAATTACGGGAGTTTTTCACATTTTCATTTGCTTTTATTATTATATTTATTTAATCTTATTTATATTTATTAAATAATAATAGACTCAGGAAGGAAAGGTGGAAAAATGAAATTCTCGATCGCAAAAGAAGACATTCAAAGAGAGCTTCAACTCCTCCAAGGCATTGTGGAAAAACGCAACACAATGCCTATCCTTGCCAACATTTTGATCAATGCTTCAGAGAATGAGGTCGAACTCACAGGAACGGACCTCGAAGTTGGTCTTAAAACCCACTTCCCTGCGGATATCGAGGAAGAGGGGGCCATCACAATATCCGGTAAAAAACTATTCGAGATCGTGAGGTCACTAGCTTCGGATAAAAAAGTGACATTTCATGAGAGCGACAGCCTTATCATGGAGATATTCTCTGGGGAAAGTCAGTTTAAAGTTCTTTGTTTGCCCAAAGAAGATTATCCACAGGTTGCAGAGCCGAAATTTGAAAAAAAGATTGTGCTTCCTTTGGAAAAAGTCAAAGACATGATCGAAAGAGTGTATTTCGCTATCACACAAGAACAGAGGTACTATCTGAATGGAGCCTTGATGATCCTTAAGGATAAAAGCATAGAGATGATAAGCACCGACGGTCACCGGTTGGCATACACATCCATGATACTGGAAGATCTACATGTCGAGGGAGAGATCAAGGGGATCGTTTCGAAAAAAACACTCAATGAACTGAGAAAGTTTGAGGATGAGACACTCGAGTTCGATTTGGATGAGAACAACCTCTTCTTTAAAGTGAACAACCGAACATTGATATCGCGGATCATCGAGGGAAAATTTCCCAACTATGAGGCTGTCATCCCTCAAGATAATACAAACGCCATGGTCTTCTCCCGCGAGGAGATCACAGATGCTATTCGCCGTGTGTCTCTGTTATCCACAGAACGTTCTAAAGGAATAAAGTTTAACATCGAAAAAAAACAGATCCGGCTTTTTTCCTCGAACCCAGAGATAGGAGAAGCGCGGGACAAGGTGGATGTCGATTATGACGGCGAGAACCTCGAGATAGGCTTTAATTCCCAATACATCCTTGATTTTCTGACCACCGTCAAATCAGACCGCGTGCGCTGTGAAATGAAGGATGAAAACAGTGCCGTACTTCTGAGGCCCGAGGAAGATGGGGCAATCAAGCATTTGTATGTCCTGATGCCGATGAAGATCTAGGATTTCTACTCAGAAGGCTTAAAAGAGACGGGTTTTCCAAGAAAAGAGATGTTTCCCCCGGAGTCTATGAGAACAGCACCGTACTGAGGGTACAGATCGAGGATCGTTTTTGGTTGTTTGGATACAAACAGGGCTGTTGACAGCGCGTCACAGAATGTTGCCTCGGGGCCGACCACGGTCACACTCTGTTTTCCTCTCGCTGGAAAACCGGTATGGGGGTCAAACACATGGTGATAACGCGTTCCCTCTTCTACGAAATATCTCTGGTAATCGCCGGTCGTTGCGGCGGCTTCATCGGAGATGGAAAGGACTCCTGAGAACCCAGATCTTCTAGGATGTTTGATGCCGATCTTCCAAGGGAGGGATTTAGGGTTTGCTCCCCAGCAGTAGAGGTCGCCACCGGCGTTCACAAAACCCCTCGCTATTCCCATATCTATTAAGGCTGAGGAGGCGAGGTCGATACCGTACCCTTTGGCTATACCCCCCCAGTCCAACTGCGTTCCCGGAGAAAGAACGAGACGCCCCTCATGGATACGGATCTTATCCATCCCGATTGTGTTTTTTGTTCTGTCTAAATCCTCGGCTGTGGGAATGCGAAAGGATAGGTCGTGAAATCCCCAGATCCGGGAAAGATCGCCCACCGAAATGTCGAATTTTCCTTCAGAGTCCTGGTAAACTGCGTAGGCCTTTTGGTAGAGAGAAAGAACCTCGGGAGAAGCCAGGTCGGTAGAACCGGGGGAAAATCGAATTTCGATGTCTTTGAAGACTTTTTGGACAGCCTTTTGTACGGCTTTGAATCGTGAGGGGGAACAGAAGACTTTGACCTCGCACACCGTATCGAAATAAAGAAGGGTCGTTGTATTCCAGGTCTCTTTGGGTGCACAGGTGGAGAGGAGGACAAGGAGGGCACAGAGGAAGGCCCCGCGTTTTTTACCTAATAGCCATATCAACAGAGAAATCCTGTTCTTCCATAAAAAAATTGTTTAGAGCACAGATGATACGCTCTCCCTTGTGTGTTTTTCGCCTCATTCTCTTTAAAAACCGGAGAAAAGTCAAACCAGTGTGTTTGTGTGTTGCATCCCGGCTCCTTGCTGGCATGATCTCACATTACGTTATTAAGTGTCCCAATTGGTGATTGCGAAAACTGTGAGAAGGGCTCTAGGCGGGCATGGTATTTTTCTTTGTAGGGTCCGTTCCCCGAACGGACCGTTTGGGAAACGGTCCCTACATAAGTCTCTCTGCTTTCCCGTTGTTCGTTTTCGAAATCACAAATTGGGACACTCGGAAGTCATTCGTCATGGTTTTGGAGGTGCGGTTCTCTTCGTTGACAAAGCCTTGAAATCTGTATATTGTGTTGGCATCTGGATGGAGAGCGCTGGTTATTTTTCCTTTGCAAGATCAAAAACAGGCCCGAATTTCGGATTAATAGCGCATGTTGTTTGGGGCCAGAAACACGCGGTAATGAAAGGGATAGCATGCTGGTGTTCTGAATAGAATTTTGATGAGAGGCAGAACGATGAAAAAAGGGGATTCGTTAACTCATTCAGAGCAAGCCAGGAAGTACTCGACTTTTCAAGCATTTATGCTAGTTTTTCTCAGGATGCTGATCGGATGGCATTTTTTGTATGAAGGAATAGCCAAGCTGCTCAATCCCTATTGGACATCGGCGGGATACCTATCAGAGACCAAATGGCTGTTTTCCGGATTGTTCACAGCTATCGCCGAGAATCCCGCGCTCTTGAAGGTGGTGGACTTCCTGAATATTTGGGGGCAGATCGCTATCGGATTGGCTCTCATCACAGGGCTGCTGACATCTTGGGCCTGTGTTGCAGGGATTCTACTTCTGTTGATCTACTATGTGTGCAATCCTCCTTTTGTCGGCTACTCATATACGGTGCCGTCTGAAGGAAGCTACTTGATAGTCAACAAGATCTTGATCGAGATAGCAGCACTCGGCACCTTGTTCGCCTTCCCAACCGGGAAGATCGTGGGCCTGGATGGCCTCATCTTCAAGAAGAGAAGGAAGATGGAACGCTAGAGAGCAACCAAGTTTTGGAGAAGAGAATGGACCAAGAGAACGACGGAAAGGGGAAAAAAGAGAATTCGCAACTCAAAAATGAGGTAAACACCGGGCGACGAGATGTGCTCAAGGCCCTGTCCTCCCTCCCAGTGTTGGGGGCCTTTTTCTACGGTCTTACAAGAAAAAGGTCTTGGGATGCAGAGAGGAAAAAAAGCCTGCTCGATGAACTGGGGCTTGAGGGAGAGCTGGATACAGGGCGTGTGAAGACCTCTCTCACAAAACCAGGGGCGCTGATCCGGATAGGGATTATCGGGTACGGAGGAAGAGGAGAACATCTGGTGAGAGGAGCGGGCTTTGCGCACCAGGACTTCTTCCAGATCCAGGGAAACAAAGCAACCAGAGATTGGCGGCAGAGGGAGGTAA
>JBATYS010000331.1:0-3176 GCA_049674205.1 Candidatus Aminicenantaceae bacterium | reverse complement strand
AGCGATGATAGTAAAACCTGACCCGATGCTCTGCTCTCCCACAGAAACAACAGTGCGCTTGAAGTTTGTGTTTTTTAAAGAGCTCAGTTTTAGATCATCCATAACGGCCCTATATTATACCCTGTTCGATCCTGTGTGAAAAGTGTTGAAATCTCATGATAATGAAGGCCTTTAAAGCCAATCTAATTTCTGTAAACAATCTATTATAGGAAAATCGGCAGTGCCAATCAAAAGAATTCAGTAACAGGCACCCATTACTGTTAATGAGAGAACTGGACAAATAGTGAAATTTCCTTTACAATTTTTTTTACAAGCCTATGAAAAGAAAAATGGCGCGGTACCCAAGTGGCTAAGGGAGAGGTCTGCAAAACCTCGATTCGTCGGTTCGAATCCGACCCGCGCCTCCACACACTTTGATTAAAGGAGGGTCTGATGGATATCGTTTCCCGCGTTCAAGCAATCTTGTTGAAGCCTAAGGAAGAGTGGATCAGCATAAAGGAGGAGAGCACCTCTGTTTCCCAACTGTTCACCTCTTATGCCATGATACTCGCTGCCATCCCAGCCCTCTCTCAATTCATCGGATTGGCGATATTTGGACGGCATATTCCTTTCAGAGGCATGGTCAGGTATGGATTCGGAACAGCGTTCTTTTATGCCATTTTTTCTTATATCGCGACTCTTCTGACAGTTTATGTTTTAGGGATCGTCATTAATGCCTTGGCCACTTCGTTTTCCTCCAAACAAGATCAGGTCAATGCCATGAAACTGTCTGTCTACAGCATGACAGCGGCATGGGTGGTGGGTGTCGTTCACCTCATCCCTTTAATGAGGATGCTGGCGTGGGTAGGCCTCTTGTACGGGCTGTATATTCTCTATCTTGGATTTTCAGCCGCACTCATGGAAACCCCCAAGGACAAAGTGCTTGCCTACTTTCTCGTGAGTCTTGTGGTCGCTCTTGTGGTGACGATCGTTCTAAACATGATCCTGGGGGCCATATTCCTTGTGGGCGCTGTGAGTCGCGTCTAAAACTGACTGAGCTCTTCGAGGATTTTCTGAAACGCATTCCGAGGATTTGGATCTTTGATGATGGGTCTCCCGATGACGATATAATCCGCACCCTTGCGGACAGCTTGAGCCGGTGTCAAAATCCGTTTTTGATCTTGAGCGGCTGCCCAGGCCGGCCGAATCCCGGGAGCTACAACCAAAAACTCCAAACCGCGCTCCCCTTTGACAAGCTCGATTTCCTGAGGAGAACAGACCACTCCGTCAAGGCCGGCCTCTTGAGCTAAAGCCGCAAGTTTCAGAACTTGCTCCTCAATATCCGATTCTATCCCGATAGTTCGCAGGTGCTCCGCCTTGAGACTGGTCAACACCGTGACGCCAACAAGTAGAGGTCGTTCTGTCCCGAGTTTTGTGGCTTCCTCGGCTGCTGCACTCACTGCCCTTTCCATCATTTCTTTCCCCCCAGACGTATGCAGTGTCATCATGTAGACGCCGTGTCGTGTTCCCACTCTCACCGCTCCGGCGACTGTGTTCGGGATGTCGTGAAGCTTGAGGTCGAGAAACACCTTTTTGTTTTGACTCTGTAGCTTTTTAAAAAGTGAAGGGCCTTTTGCGGTGAAAAGGTTTAAGCCAACTTTAAATACTTCTGATTCAGGAAGTTGTTCCGTAAGCCGCAGGGCCTCTTCTTCTGTGTCCACGTCCAGGGCCACTATGATCTTTTTTGCGAGATTTTCTTGATGCTCCATTTTGTTTTCCTTATTGATTTACATCCAAGGTCCCAATGATGTCTTCGATACGGGATATCCCGTGTGTCTCACAGTATCGGTCCAACTCCTTGACGATCGTGAGACAACTCTCCGGGTCGATGAAGTTCGAAGTGCCCACCTCAACGGCTTTGGCCCCACAGATCAAGTACTCGAGAGCATCGTTACCCGACATGATGCCACCGATCCCTATGACCGGGATGTTGATGTGGCTGGCGACTTGGAAAACCATCCTCAGTGCGATGGGTTTAATGGCCGGACCGCTGAGACCTCCGAAGACGTTGGCCAGTTTGGGCTGCTTTGTGTCCACATCCACTGCCATAGCCAGGAACGTATTGACCAGGGAAACGGCATCAGAGCCTGCCTCCTGTGCGCTTAAAGCGATCTCTACGATATCCGACACATTGGGGGAGAGTTTTGTGATGAGAGGACGAGAGCTCACAGATTTAACGAGTTTGACAACTGAGTATGTCGAGTCGGGTCTCAGTGCTGGGCACAAACCTCCTTTCTCCACATTCGGGCAGGAGATGTTGAGCTCGTAGGCTGCGATCCCTTCGTGTGAGTTCAGGTATTCCACAACAGAGGCGTATTCCTCTTCATTCTCCCCGCAGACATTGACGACCAGGGCAGTCTGATAAGCTCGGAGTTGAGGAAGGATCTCGTCGCAGAACCGCTTGACTCCGATTCCCTGCAGACCTATGGCGTTGATGAGGCCGCTTGCGGTCTCTACCAGCCGGGGCGGGGGGTTTCCTTCGCGAGGGGAGAAATAGAGGCCTTTGACCACAAATCCGCCCAGTTCATCGAGGTCCATAAACGGAGCGAATTCCATCCCGTATCCAAAAGTGCCGCTGGCAGCCAGGACCGGGTTCTTGAGCTTGAGACTGCCGATGTTTACGGAGAGGTCACTCATTATTCCCCAGCTCCCAGATAATATCCTCTGCCTTGAGCACAGGACCCTCTTCACAGATCTTGTGCCAACCGGCCTTCTGATCTTTTTTGATCTTTTTGACACATCCCCAGCATGCACCGAATCCACACCCCATCACAGATTCGAGAGAGAGTTCAGCGGGGATGTTAAAGGCCGCAGCAATCTCCGCGATCTTCTTGAGCATCAGCTCAGGACCGCAGGCATAGATCCGGCTCACAACAAATCCGTTGTTGAGCTCAGCTTCGAAAGCTTCTGTGATCAAACCTCTTGTACCGAAGGACCCATCCTCTGTGGCACAGGAAAGAGATGTGCCGTCTTTTTCAAATCTTTCTCTGACTGGGAGATCCTGTAAAGATTTTCCTCCATAAAATACTCTGGCAGTTCCACCGTATGCTTTGAGTTTTTGGGAGAGAAAATAGATCGGGGCGATGCCCCGTCCACCCCCTAAAAGTGCGGCGTGCTTTTCCTGGTTTCCCTTTTTC
>JBATYS010000330.1:0-3417 GCA_049674205.1 Candidatus Aminicenantaceae bacterium | reverse complement strand
GTACTGGTGGGTGTCGGTGGCGACTCTACTTTTAACATCATGGCCAATGAGATTTACAAAAGGAGTGCAGATGTCTCATTGGGGATGATCGGATTGGGATCGTCGAACGATATTTTGAAAGAATTCGGTATCGATTCCCTGGATAAAGCGTGTATGGCACTAAAGAAGAGACGCACGAAACGGGTAGATCTGGGAAGTATCGAGGAGGACAGCTTTCTCCTGCGTCTCTTTCTCGGTCAGGCCAATGTGGGTTTGGGTGTTTATGTATCGAAACACGCCGATGTCATGGCCGCGAGGGGATCTAGATGGGCAAAATTCCAGGCTGTTGCCGGGATTTCAGGGATCTATGATGCATACAGATCCCAAAAAGTCCCCCTTTCTCTCACGATCAAGTCTGACATTGGCGAAGTTCACGGAGAATTTATTCTCGCATCTTTTAACAACATCCGCTATTGGGCCACGGGACGATTGCTTTGTCCGGAGGCACAACCCGATGATGGGAAGCTGGACGGTTGTCTTATCGACCACTGCTCTTTTTCTCGATTCGTGCATATTGCCTTGATGGCAAAAAAAGGAAACCACATCAAAGCTAGAGAGGTGGAGATCCTTCAATCATCAGAGTTCACGGTATCAGCCGAAAAAACATTTGAGATCCAGACGGATGGTGGGATCGTTCACAGACCTGATTCCTCCACTCAATTCAGGACAGTTCAATTCAAGATTATTCCCCAATCCTTATCAATTATCTATTGAAAAATTGGCATCGACGGAACCTAGCCAGAATACACAAGGTCAATTATTTCTATGTAGGGTCAGCTCCCCGAGCTGACCAAGGGATGGTTCGTTCCCTGCTCGGACCGTTTGGGAAACGCTCCCTACATTAAAATCAAAAACGGTCCCTACGTTAAAAACGATACATAAAAAAGCTCATCTATGGCATTTGTAGATCAAGATATGGTACATTGGCGTATTCTTCAGAAAGAAATTCTATGCGAAAGAATATTGCTCTCCTCACTTCTTTTTTCATACTTTTTCTTTTTTCTGATGTTTTCGGGCAATGGAGGCTGAAACAGGCGACAGCGAAAAAGATCACCGAGCCTATCGTAGTTGATGGCGTTATCGATGAAGCTGCGTGGAAGGATGCTCCTGAAGTCAGCGATTTTATCCAGCTCCAGCCTCGAAGGGGTGAATTGGCCCGATTCCGGACAGTCGTTAAGATAAGTTATGATGATGAATTCATCTATTTTTGTTATCTCTGCTATGACACTCAATCAAAAGATATCGCCGCTCGATTGGTCAAAAGAGATTCGGACCTTCGTTCAGATGATTCGGTCTATGTTTTTCTGGATACCTTTAATGACAAGCAAAGCTGCTACTATTTCAGTTGCAATCTCCTCGGGACACAGTGGGATGGAAGGATCAATGATAACGGCCGGACAACGGACGATACATGGGATGGCATCTGGAAATCTGCGGCACAGAAAACGGATTTTGGATGGAGTATCGAGTTCGCTATTGCCATGAAAAGCATTAAGTATGAACCTGGAACTGACAGAACATGGGGCTTGAGCCTGGGTAGAGGAGTGCCCCGCATTCTCGAGTACAGCTTTTGGACAGGTCCTTTGGAATCAGCGGAGAGGGTATCCCAATTCGGTGAGTTGACAGGTCTTGAATTGGCTGCCGTTGTAAAAAAATCGCAGATCATCCCCCATGTCATCTTTAAGGTGGAAGAGAAAGAACCCACAGAATTAGCTGCAGGATTGGATGTGCGATACGCTTTTTCGCAGCTCGTCTCCGGAAACCTCACAATAAATCCTGATTTTGCTACTGTAGAGGCCGACCAAGAAAAGATCAATCTGACGCGTTTTGAGCTATCACTCCCGGAGAAAAGAAATTTTTTCCTGGAGGGCTCGGAGATCTACTCGCAGAGGATACGCCTGTTTTATTCCCGCAGGATCTCAGACATTTATGGAGGAGTGAAGGTCTATGGGAAGTCTGGGGGATATGAGTATCAGGGATTGAGCACGCAGGCGAAAAAAGACGAATACAACGACATCGATTCGGCCAATTACACTGTGTTCAGGCTGAAGAGAGATGTTATGACCTCCTCAACTTTCGGTTTTCTGGGTGCCAACAAGCACATCAATGGGAAAAACAAGGGAACTGCGGGTTTTGACACTGCTCTTTATTTTACGGATACATTCCGGTTTACCGGTCAGTTTGCTGTGAGTTACGGAGATTATGATACAGATATGGCTTTTTTCCTGAGACCTAGCTATGATTCGGCCACGCTTCACATCCATCTCCGCTACACACAACTTGGTAATACATTTGCCGATAATGCCAATGAGGTGGGATTTATACGGGATGACAACCGCCGTGAATTTGATTCGGCTCTTACAAAAACCTTCTGGATAAGGAAAGGATTGTTCGACCGGATAGAATATAGTTCCAATTACAATATTTACTGGGGATTGGACAAAACTCTGCGCAGCTGGCAGGTGGACCAGGAGATGGGATTTGATTTACAGAATAAATTTTCGTTCGAAGTGGAACACCACCAGGAATATAAGTTATTCGAGAAGGATTTTAGGAACCATCAGACTGAGTTCAAATTGGGGTACAACACCAGAGAATGGCAATCGGCAAGTGTCTCCTACAGCTTCGGCCACAATTTCGACTTGGATTTTCAGTTGGTCGAGGGATCTGTCAATTACAAGCTGACACAGGATTTCTCTCTGACCTATGAGTTGAATCGGCTCATGTACGATCCCGATCCGGAGGGTGAGAGCACGTGGATCCATGTGATCAGGTCCGATTATTATTTCACGAATGACCTGTTCATCAAGTTGTTTTATCAGGTCAACACATCCATCGATAAGAAGAACATCCAGGTGGTGTTTGTCTATCGGTTCCAGCCTCCTTTCGGATTTGTACAGTTGGCCTATCAGAGGGGCACCGGAGAGTTCGGTGAGAAGGGAACACAGGGGCATACGCTGTTTTTTAAGGTGACTTACATTTTTTAAGGAAAGAGAAGTCTAGGTACGCCGTAGGGTCCGCTCCCCGAGCGGACCGTTTGGGAAACGGTCCCTACATCGATATTGCGTATCTTTGTGCGGTCCGTTTGGGGAGCGGACCCTACAATGGCCGCTAGTAGTTGTCGATGGTTTGTCGGAGTTAGGGGAGCGTTGCGACAACCTTTTCGAGGCGTTCTCTGTGGGCACGGTCGCCTTTTGAGAGGGCTTCGAAGAGCTGTTTCATTGAAGGTTCTTCAAACTCAGCAACTTTATTCAGATGAACTTCCTCAAAGATCATCTCCAAATCGTATATTTTGTGTATGGCCTCTACGACATCGATGTCTTTGTTCGCTAGAGATTCAACAAGTTCATTGAGCAATTTTATTCCTCTATCGATTTC
>JBATYS010000329.1:0-3089 GCA_049674205.1 Candidatus Aminicenantaceae bacterium | reverse complement strand
TTTCATTCAACCTCTGACAGAGATCCACCTTCATTCCCATCTGATGCAGGAAATGGGGGTGAATAATGACATGAAATATATCATCCTTTTTTCATCGATCGCCTTTATGATCCTGTTTATCGCATGTGTCAACTACATGAATCTAGCGACTGCCCGATCCCTCAGGCGAGGCAAGGAAGTGGGGATGCGGAAGGTGGTAGGCGCTCAGAATGGGCAATTGATCGTACAATTTTTAGGAGAATCTGTGGCTATGGCCGTACTGGCGATGATTGTTTCGATAATGATGGTCCTCATGGCATTGCCGTCTTTTAACAGCCTGGTCGAAAGACAGCTCAGTTTAAATCCTATCCATAATCCCCAGCTCTTCTTAGGGCTTGTGTTCATCACTTTATTTGTGGGATTGTTCGCCGGCAGCTATCCGGCCATGAGGATGTCCGGTTTCAGGCCGATCTCTGTCTTGAGCGGGACTTTCACCAGGAGCCCCAAAGGTTCGTCGCTGCGAAATATTCTTGTTCTGGTCCAGTTTGCGATCACGATTTTTCTTATCATCTGTACGATAGCGGTCCGGGAGCAGCTGAAATTCATCAAAACTATGGACATGGGCTACACAAAGGAGCAAATTATCACATTACCGGTTCGAGGGAGCTCGATCCGCCAAAACGTACAATCGATAAAGACGGAATTGCTGCAACATTCAGATATTATCGCTGTTTCGACTTCAGACCATCTGCCCAACAATATCGATACTTTCACGTCGAGAAATTGGACCGGTCTGAATCTTGAGGAGCCCATCCCAATATATTATAATATGGCGGACTATGATTTTATCGATCTCTATGGCATGCAGATCGTTCAAGGAAGAAATTTCTCCAGGGATTTCCCTTCCGATGAAACGGGCGTATTCCTCGTAAATGAAACTGCTGTCAAGGTCGCTGAATGGGAATCTCCCATCGGACGGAAATTCACGCATTGGAGTGGGGAGACCGGGGAAATTGTCGGGGTCATCAAAGATTTTCATTTGCGTTCCCTTCATAGCCCGATAGAGCCGCTGTATGTCTTTTTGAATACACGTAACTTTTCCAATATCTCGATAAAAATAAAATCGATCAACATTCCAGCAACGATCGATTATGTGGAGGGGGTAATGAAAAAATTTTCACCGGGTTACCCCTTTTCCTACTCCTTTTTTGATGAGGTGTTCGAACGAGCCTATTTTACGGAACAACGAGTGGGACGAGTTTTTGGCGCATTTGCGATCCTGGCCATTTCTATCGCGTGCCTGGGGCTTTTTGGCCTTACAGTATTCGCTGCAGAACAGCGGACTAAGGAGATAGGAATTCGCAAAGTTCTGGGTGCATCTAACTCGAAAATATTTCTGCTGCTTTCCAAAGAATTCGTCAGGTGGGTACTATTGGCGAACCTCATTGCTTGGCCCATTGCCTATTTTGCAATGAATAAGTGGCTGCAAAATTTTGCGTATCGAATACACATCGGGATCGTTGCCTTTTTAATATCGGGAGGAACAGCATTATTGATCGCATATTTCACGGTGAGCTATCAATCGATCAGGTCCGCACGGGCAAATCCGGTGAATTCCTTAAGATATGAGTAACCCGATGCCGCCGAGCGGCGATGTAGGACCCGGTGAAAATCCTGAAGCATGAGTGACGAAATAGTTGCTTATTTACCGATTCTTGGTGTAATATTTATCCAATCTGAACACAACAGAGATAGGCTAAAGAGAAGATTATAGAGGAGGTCAAAAATGAGACGGCGAGACGAAAACAGCGATATCCAAGAATGGATCGACGAAGTCCCTGTCAAGTCCGAATTCAGTGACGATGATGACGGCGATGACGACACCGATTATAATGATGATGAAGATAACGGCGATGACGAAGACAAGGATGAGGAACGGGAAGAGATCGACGAAGATGATGATAAATAGTATGGGGCTTTAATCAAATAGCCTTAAAGTGGAATGCCCAACACATGTGCAACCTTTCCATCTTCAATACGTAAGATCGTGATCGCACTTAACTCGATCTTTTTCCCCGTGGCTGGAATGCCCATAAACTCTTCTGTGTGAGTGCCTCGGGCGGTGAGCCTGACGATGACTTTATCCTCTTAGGCAAATAGGTCTTCAATTTTGTGAGTAAGGTCGGGAAAAGCATCAAAAAACATCTTTGTCATTTCGATCGGTCTTTTAAGTCACTTTCTCCTGACGTTGCTCTGAATTTTGATTTTGTCCGCAGAGGGACAAAAATTGTCCGGTAATGGACATATTATTTTAGAAAAGGATTTGGAAATTCCGAGAGATGAAATTGGCACAGAATGTGCAGAGAAAGTCTGAGAATTGAATGAAAATCCAAAAGCATATATGTCTCCATTTGTTTTATTTCGGCGTTGCAAAAGTTTTGTTTGTTTTGGCTAAAGTAGGGAAGTGGCCACGTTCACAGATTTTGCGGCCTTTCTTAATTTTTTATCCATCGTCGCCAAGGACAATCCTTTTTTCATGGCAAGATCTAAGTATGAGGCATCATAGCTCGAAAGGTTATGGGCTCGTGCCAATCCAAGAATGTCTCTCATCGTCCTCTCGGGACTTTCATGCAGAACCAAGATAGGAAGCTGAGATAACAAACGGAGAAAACGGATGCTGTCTGCTTCGTTGATCAAATTCCTTCTCTCTGCTGCGAGTAGCACATTCACAACCTCGAGGGGCCACACCGATGGAACATATGCTGTTGCTTCTTCGAACCAGCCAAGGATAGAATCAGCCAACGGATTGGCCTCATCTTTGAAACACCAGGACATGACAACTGAATTATCAACGACAAAACTCTTTTTCATGATCTAACGCCGCCCTTCTTCGATCAAATCTTTGAGAGAATGGCCTTTGAGTGTGTTATCTTCCCGGAATTTGAGAATATCTGAGATGACGGATTTTAAGTCTTTAGATGTACCTGGATCAGGAGGCTGGAGCACAGCCACAGGAACTCCATGTTTGGTGATAGTGATGCGTTCTCCTTTCATTACGCGCTCCAGCAGCTTTGATAATTGGGTCTTTGCCTCATAAGCACCTACGGTAT
>JBATYS010000328.1:0-4192 GCA_049674205.1 Candidatus Aminicenantaceae bacterium | reverse complement strand
GTTGTAGGCGGTTAAGTTTTTTGCACAAAACTTTTTGATATTCTCTAAGTCTTGAGCGAGAGATTCTCTGTTCTCCTTGTTTAGGCTCATTTTTTCCAGATGCGTTTTGTTCCTGCTGATGAGATTTTTCAAGGAGAGTTGAATCTCTTTTTTTGTCAGTCGGTTTTTACTCGTGTCGAGATAAAAAGATGTTGTTAACAAGCTGTTACTCTTGAATTTAGCCAGGTTTTCGATCTGTTCCCGACTCAGTAGCTTCATATGACCTCCTTATTATTCATAAAAGTTGCCGATACTTTCCTGAAAAAAAACTTCTAATTCCTATTCTTATTATTGGCATCTTTTACCCTTCGGGCGAGTTGATCTCACCACTGCTACTTTGTTGCAGTGGATTCGCGGTGGACAAAACCACAGCTTCATCCACTGCGCCTCGCATCTGCAGCAATCTCAACTCGTGAATAATCCATCTTTTATCTGGGTTACTCATAAAAAGTGTCGCTTTATTCTCCAGCTTCGTGAGCCACTGCCTCAACCTTTGTGAATGGGTGGGGCGGGTTGGCCTCAACTCGTTAATAAACCAGGCTACAAAAATTGTCAATTCAAATTCTAACTTCATGGATCAACACTTTTGTCAGTCTATTTTTTTTTAGTATTGTGAATAATCCATATTTTATCTAGGCTACACGTAAAAACTGCCGATTCGAGTTCCAACTTTCATAAGATTTGTTAATTCTCTCTAATTCTTCTTTCAATTATTGTCTATATGTCTCTCTGAGGGCGCTTTTTTCTATACATCGATAATTTTTGTTGCATAAATGGGTGGAGTAAAATTGACATGCATGAAGATGTGAGGATTTTGTCACTCGGTTTTAATAAGATAAGAACTGAATCCTGATTTGTCAAGCCTTCCTGATGTGCGCAAGTGTCAAGAATAGACTTTAAACGAGTCTTTACCTTTTTTGAGTATGAGATTATAATAGCTATTCGCCCAAGTTTGCAGAGCTCCATTGAGTGCGGAAGTGGCGGAATTGGTAGACGCGTAAGCCTCAGGAGTTTATGGTCTTTAACGGCCGTGTGGGTTCGAGTCCCACCTTCCGCACCACATCCAAAAAGAGACAGATGCCCTCTCCTAAGGACGTTCTTCTCATCAATCCATGGATATTCGATTTTACGGCCTATGATTTCTGGATGAGGCCCCTGGGACTTCTCTATGTCGGCGCCTTGCTGAGGGAATACACGAATAGCCGTCTGCACCTCATCGATTGTCTGGATCGACACCATCCTCAATTGCCAAAAAAGGCAAAATCAAAGCGGGACGGACGAGGCCCATTTTTCAAGGAGGAAGTGAGCAAACCTTCCGTGCTCCGCGATGTTCCACGTAAATTTTCCCGTTACGGCATTCCCCTGACACTCTTTTTTGACCAGCTCGATCAACTGCCTCAGCCTGATATGGTGCTCGTGACATGTACTATGACATATTGGTATCCGGGTGCCCGGTTGGTGATCGAACTTATCCGCCAAAAGTTCGGTCGTGTCCCAGTCGTATTAGGCGGGGTTTATGCCACGCTTTTACCCGGTCATGCTAAAGGAGCCACTGATGCGGATTTTGTCCTCGAAGGGCCAGGGGAAAGAGAACTTCTTCCTCTGATGCGTGAGGTCTTTGGGGATAAGTTTTGTCCGGATCTTCGTTTTGAAAAGCTAAAAAGTATTCCCTGGCCTGCTTTTGACCTCCTCAGTGATCGGAATACTCTTCCTGTTTTGACTTCACGCGGATGCCCCTATGACTGCTCTTATTGCGCGAGCTCTCTTCTGTTTAAAGGATTTGATCAGGAATCACCAGAAAGGATCGTGGAACACATCGAATGCCTCCACCGTGTCCATCAAACGAAAAACATCGCTCTTTATGATGACGCCCTGCTCCTGAATAAGACGAAACACATTATCCCGATTCTGGAGCAGGTTATCCGGAAAGAGATCCCGGTCGCCTTCCATACACCCAACGGATTGCACGTGGCCGAGATAGATGCAGGCCTTGCCTCTCTCATTAAACGGGCCAATTTTCAATCGCTCTTTCTCAGCCAGGAATCCTTTGATGAGAATGTGCTCGAAGATTCATGTTCCAAGGTCTCTTCAACAGACCTTGAAGTCGCGTTGGATCACTTGAAAAATGCCGGATACAGGCCTTCGGAGATCAATGTCTATCTTATGGTTGGTCTTCCAGGACAGGGAGTGAAGGGGATCCGGGAGAGTATCCGGAGGGTGCAAGCCTTGGGAGCAAGGCCCCGGTTAGCCTACTTCTCGCCTGTTCCCGGCACTGCAACTTGGGACAGCCTTATAACAAAAGGGATAATCCAGAGCGATGTTGACCCCCTTCTTCACAACAAGGTGGCCTTTCCCTACACTTGGGGGCAGATGTTCCCGTCCGATTTTGAATCGCTCAAAGACCTGATCAGGACGGATCCTGGAGCTTCCATCTCATAAATCCACAACGAAAACGGCCCCAGCTTCGGTCCTCCCCGTACCCCAGATGTTTGTATAAAAATGTGTAAAATATTTTTAGAGGAATGGTCCACGATAAATGATAAAAACGTCAAATTGCGCTATAATACTAAAGTAACCTGGATTATTCACGAGTTGAGATTGCTGCAGTGGCGAGGAAGTGGCCCATGAAGCGATGATCTGCTGTATTGCAGAATCATGATAGTATGGCATGAATATTGCGTCTGATTTTGATTGATGAAGTAAACACTCTTCGCTCGAAAAATCTCGTTTTACGAGGACCAAGAGCAAACAAGGAGTTCGCTAGTGAAAAAAATTTTGATGAGCTCTCTTCTTTTAACAGCAGTTGTTCTATTCCTTTGTGGGGATTCCGGCGACAGCAAAAACCTGCCGGAGAGGCATAAGAAATGGCTCGAAGAAGAGGTGGTCTACATCATCACGGTTTTAGAAAAAGAAGTCTTCCTCAAGCTGGAGTCAGACCGTGAAAGAGATCAATTCATCGAAGCCTTCTGGAAACAACGGGATCCGACTCTTGGCAGTCCTGAGAACGAGTTCAGGACAGAACATTACCGCAGGATCAATCATGTCAATCATTATTATGGACGGACATCACCCAAAGCGGGCTGGAGAACAGACCGGGGCGAGATCTATATCATCCTGGGCGAGCCGAACGATGTCACGAGGTTTGAAGGAAAATCCACGGTTTACAACACAGAAGTCTGGTTTTATCAAGGGATGACAAAATACGGCCTTCCTCCTGGGTTTAACATGGTCTTTTTCCAGGAAGGAGGGACAGGAGAATATAAGATATACAGTCCTCTTCAGCATGGCCCACAAGCCTTGATGACATCTTACTGGGGGGATCATGTAGACTATCTGAGAGCATATCAACAGCTCAACGAGCTTGAGCCTGATCTGGCTTCTGTGTCTATGTCCCTCATACCCGGGGAGAGGAATCTTGCTATGGATCGTCCCTCGATGAGTTCGGACATTCTGATCCAGCGAGTTTTCACGATGCCTTCCCGAGAGGTTAAAGAGATGTATGCCAAGAAATTTCTCGACTTAAAAGATGTCATCGAAGTGGAATACTCAGCGAATTACATAGACTGTGACTCTGTCATTGAGATCCTGAAGGACCCCTCCGGGATGTATTTTGTTCACTATGCCATCGAACCGGAAAGGCTATCTGTCAATCAGTTTGAGAACAAGTATTATACCACCCTGAAGCTGAATGGGACCATCACAGACATGGAGGGAAAGCGGATCTATCAGTTTGAAAAGGACAACGTCTTTAACTTCGACCAGGAACAGATGAGGGATGTGAGTCGCCGGCCTCTCAGCCTCAGGGATATGTTCCCGCTGATTCCGGGCAATTATAAGATGTCTGTGCTTGTGAAAAACGTCGTTTCTAAGGAGTTCACTTCTATAGAGCGCGACCTTCTCATTCCTGGAGTGCAGGATGAGCTCCAGATGACCTCCTTCATTATGGGTTATGCGGTTGAAAAAAAGCCTCTGGCACCGGACAAGTTGAGACCTTTCCAGATCGGAACAAACCAGCTTTATTTCCAGGCAAACAGGACTTTTATCATGCAGGATAATCTTGTTTTGGCATTTCAGATAGATGGGTTGAAGCCCGCACAGATAGAAGGGGGTGAACTGAAGTACAGCTTCCTGAAAAACGGCGAGCCATTCCGGA
>JBATYS010000327.1:0-13070 GCA_049674205.1 Candidatus Aminicenantaceae bacterium | reverse complement strand
GGCATAAAAAAGCCGGGACATCCCTTTTTTTTATGCCTGACTGTGAGGGGAATGCAAAAATAAGACCTGAACTCTCAGATTCAGGTGCATGGCTCCATGCAAAGAATTTCGAGGCGGCGGGAGTTGAAATCGGATTCTATGACGATATAAATATCCTCATTCTTCCTCTCCAGCCTGTGCCTGATCTTTTTCCCGTCGATAAAGACATTAAACAGTTTTTCAAGATGAGGTTTTTTATCGGGGGAGCGGCTCCAGGGAATCAAAGTTTTGATTATTCCTTTTTGAGGGAAATTGCTGTTTAAATCCAGAGTGAGTTTGTTGTTTTTTTCGTCAAAAACGTATTGGTAAGCCACATAGATATCGGTAGCAGGCTGAAAGACGTGGATTTTTGCAGAGTCCTTTCTCAGCTTGGGTTCGATGCTTAGATGATTGTGTTTGAGATGGATCCCAAAATATCCCTCAATCAGGGCTTTCCCCAAGCTTCCTGCGCTGCCAGCGTAGAAGTCGCTGCCTCGGCCTACACCCTCTTTGTTGTCCCATTCGAAAAATCCTCTATTGGTCACATTTTTGGAGATGATCTCCATCAATTTTTCCTTTGCTGAGCTGCTGAATCCATTTGTGAACATGGCGTGAACCAATCTTCCCCCAAACCAGTCCCATTGGGCACCGTTTTGGTATTCGTAAGGATCGTCAAGCAGAGGGTGTTTGAAGAAATTTTTCGGATAAGGAGGGAGAAGGGTGCCGCTTATAGTGGACATTTGGAACCTTTTTTGCCGCTCCAGAGCTTCCTGGATGATCCTCCGGCTTTGTTCCTCATTCGCCAATCCAGAGATTATGGCTTGTGTGTTTCCTCCCATAGCGAACATGTCGTCTTCATCGAAATCATGGCTTAAAGAGTCCAGGTGAATGTGGACTCTGTAGAATCCCTTATCTTCCTGCCAGAGCCATCGAACCGTATTCTCCTTTATCGATCGAGCTTTTTCCCGCCAAAATAATCCTCTTTTTGTCTTGCCAAGAGCATCCATCATTTCAGCCAGGTTTGAACAGGCCTGAAAGAACATACTCTGGTCATAGATGTCGGCTGTCCAGTGTGTGCTCTCGTCCACATAGATAGCCTGCTGGTCTGCATCAACCATATCCACATCTCCCCAGTCGGCTGTATGGGCTCCGGTGACAAGTCCGTATTGTGGACTCAGGCGTGCATTGAGAACGAACATCAGTGCCCTTTCTAACCTGTCGATAATCCTCTCACCGGTCACAGGCTTTTCCAGCCACCGGGGGCCGAAAATTTTATAGATTTGGAACGCTGCCTGAACCGCACCGGATTCCTGGTCGGTTTCGGTCGTGTTTTTATCGGTCTTTCCGTGTGCATCAATCCAATCATTCAAAGATCCGTTTTGCTCTTGATAGGCCAGGATCTCCTCCAACCAAGAGATAAGATAATCCTCACCATAAAAATATTTGGCCACTCCAATAACAGAATTTGAGTCTCTGAGCCATATTTGAGGGTATTCGCTACCTGCTGAGAATCCATGGATCTTTCCTGTTTTTCCTGAAAATTCAACTGCGTTTTTTTCCAGTGTTAGACGCATAAGGTTAAAAATTAAGTTGAGCTCTTTTATGCTCGAACTGTATCTTGTGTATTTCCCATAATCAAGACCTAGGGTGAATTCATCCTCCGGCCATATTTTTTCTTTGACCGATAATGTTATCTCTGAGGTCTGAGATCCCTGATCTTTGAACCAGAAGAGCCCCTCTCTCAAAAGGTCGAACTCAAGGATATATTCTCCTGGCTCAAGAGGGCTTCGTACAATTATTATCATATCGATCTTTTGACCAGGGTATATTTTCTTTGGCAGAATGAAGCGATGATTATCGAATCGTATGATTTGTCCATTCTCATCCAGAAGATGATAGGACAAATAATAGGGATTTTCTCCAACCGGAATCCAAGTGGTTTTTCCCTGATTCATAATTTTGAGCGGGACCTCCACACGTTCCCCTATAGTTGTTGCATAGCTGTTTTTATCGGATTCAATGAAGCTTGAATAATCAGATTCACCCATATGTTTAGGGCTTCGAACGCGCACGATCATAATGAAGACGACAAGTGCAATAAGAATTAAAAAAACCACTGGCAGGGCTATCTTGATAGATCGATTCATTCTATTCCATTCCCATATAGTCGTTTGGAATAATGAGAATTATCATTTTAGCATATACGAGGAAGAAGCTCTGAAGTTAATGGTTCCAAAAGCCTCAATCCTCCTGAGAGAGTCGAGAGCAGTAGTTCTCCCGGCTTCCCAACCTTGTCTTCCACCTCTCCGATGATCTGCGCTTTCTTGCCCAGGGGATCTTTCCTGATCTCTGCGAGGAGGCCTTTGCTCTTTTTCCCGGGGATAATGAGTACGGCGCGTCCTTCGCAGGCGAGATAGAGGGGATCGATCCCCAGGATCTCGGATGCTCCCCTTGTCGCTGGCGATAAGGGGATTTTTTCTTCTTCGACAACAACGGAATAGGGGATTCGTTCGGCAAGCTCGGAGAGAACCGTGGCCAATCCACCTCTAGTGATATCCCTCATCCACTTAGCACCTTTCTTCCAGAAGGGCAGGAGAAAATTGAGTGGAGCACAATCGGATTTGACTTTGGATTCAAGGCCGAACTCACCCCGCGCCAGCATCACAGCCAGGCTGTGTTCTCCCAATGTGCCGGTCAGGATGATCACATCGCCTGGTTTGATGACTTGAGTGCATGGACGGGCGATGAGCGGGCCAACTCCCGACGTGTTGATGTATATTTTATCGCACTGGCCGCGGTGCACAACCTTTGTGTCTCCAGTTGCTATGACAACTCCTGCCTTTTTTGCAGACTTTTTTATGGATTTCAAAATTTTTTTCAGGTCATCGACAGATAATCCCTCTTCTATGATGAGAGAGAGGGACAGATAACGGGGTTCTGCTCCGGAAACTATCAGGTCATTCACTGTGCCGTTGACGCAAAGTGTGCCGATGTCTCCGCCGGGGAAGAAGATAGGATCGACAACATAACTGTCCGTTGTGAAGGCGATCTTTTGCGGCAAGTGTGCCGAATCCAAAAGCTCGTCCAGGAATGGATTTTTAAAATTCTTGACGATATGTGTGTCGATGAAATCTCTCATCAACTTGCCACCACTGCCCAGTTCTAAACTCACTTTATCCATGACTATCTCCAGGTGTATTTATAATAAGCAAGACAAGCGCCTTCGAAAGACACCATGCACGGCCCATAAGGCGAGTCCGGATTGCATGTCTTAGCGAAGAGAGGGCACTGTGGGGGAGAGACTTTCCCCTGTAAAACTTCGCCACAGAGGCATCCGGGCAGTTCGTCGCTTCCCGCTTTTATATGAAGGTTGTACTTAACTTCCGCATCGAACGCCGCATATTTTCTCTTCAGTTTAAGGCCGCTCTTCGGTATCATGCCGATCCCTCGCCAGTAGGCGTCTTTGGTTTCCAGCATTTCGTCCATGACCGCCTGCGCCATGAGGTTTCCCTCAGCCTTGACTACGCGTGCATATTCATTGGCGACGGTTGCCTTACCTTCTTTGATTTGTTCCAGGATCGACAGGATGGCCAGCAGGATGTCACCGGGCTCAAAGCCTGCAATAGTACCCGGTATTCCGAATTCTTCAGCAATGAATCGGTATGGATTTTCTCCGATGATGGCGCTCACGTGTCCGGGATAGAGAAAGCCCTGGACAGCGATATCTTTGGCCTGGACGATCGCTCTGAGGGGAGGGGGGATGATCCAAAGGGCTGTTAAGACAGCATAGTTAGTCAATCCTTCTTCAAAGGCGTCTTTGACTGTGATGGCTATGGCGGGAATGGTGGTTTCAAAACCGACGCCAAAAAAGACAATGTCCTTTTCGGGGAAATTGCGTGCCATTTCGAGCGATTCTTCCGGGGAATACACGATTTGGACGCGAGAGCCTTTCGCTGGCACTATGGACTGGATGGAACCCTTTTTAGTGGGGACTCGTGTCATATCTCCGAAAGTCGCCAGGATAAAATCGGTCTTGGATGTAACTAATTCGATGGCGGCTTCATGGATTTCGTTTGGAGTTATGCATACCGGGCAGCCCGGGCCGGAAAGCATCTCCACACCTGCTTTCTGGAGTAATTTTTTCAAGCCATACCTGTGGATGGTCATTGTGTGTGTGCCGCAGACCTCCATGATCTTTATCGGTCTTTTTAGTAGCGCCGCTTTTTTTCCGATTTCTTTGAGTAATCCCTGGATGACTTTTTTATCTCTGAATTCTTTCATTTTATTCTCTTGAGGATCGCTGGGACCGTAAGAAATACAAAAAAGGGCGAGAAAGGTATCTAGGCCAATTTAACGCTCTTCTCTGCTCTAGCTTTTAATATGAGTGTATTCGCGGAGAAGTTGGAGTGTCTCCTGGGCTTCTTCTTCATTCAATTGGGATATGGCAAAGCCCGCATGAAGGATCACCCAATCGCCGATCTTGACATCCTCGAGGAGTGTGAGATTGGCTTTAACTTTGGTGCCGAGGTAATCCACTTTTCCTATGCCGGATTCATCCACTTCAACAACTTTAGCCGGAATTCCTAAACACATCGTTCAACCTACCTTTTATTCTTTCTGAATGCTTTACCTGAACTATTCATAAAAAATGTCGATTTCATGGGCCACTGCCATGCCTTTGCAGCAACCTCGACTCGTGAATAGTCCAAGTTTATTGTGGCTAAAAAAACGATCTCAGCAAACTTGAATAAAATGATAGGTTAGCAGATTTTGTGGCGCAGGTCTAGATTTTTGACAATTTGCAGGGGAGTTCATATAATACCTGCATGCTCGAGAGTCTAGAAGGTTATATTAAGCCTGGAAGTGAAGAAGAATCCCTGGTCAAACAGCTGGATTTCACCAGGCTTCCCAAGCATGTGGCAGTGATCATGGATGGTAACGGCCGCTGGGCAAAAAAGAAGAATATGCCCCGTGTGGAAGGCCATCGTGCAGGGGCCAAGTCTGTCCGTGAGATTGTGGAGACATGCGGCCGAATAGGAATTCGGTACCTCTCTCTCTATGCCTTTTCCAAGGAGAACTGGAAGAGGCCCAAAAAGGAGATCGCAACGCTGTGGAGACTCCTGGAAGACTACCTCAGAAAGGAGGACAAAGTCCTGGTCGAGAACAACTTTCAGCTGAAGGTGATTGGACAAATGACGTCGATCCCACAGTCAGTTATCAAAGAACTGGAAAGGGTAGAAACTCTTACCAAAAATAATGATCGGCTGACAATTCTCCTGGCACTCAATTATGGCGGAAGGTCAGAGATCGTTGATGCAGTCAAGAGAATCATGGACGATCCCGGTTTAGACAGAAATTCATTGGATGAAGCGAGATTTTCTCAATATCTTTATACGGCGGATATCCCAGATCCAGACCTTCTCATCAGAACGAGCGGCGAGCTTCGCGTATCCAATTTTCTCCTCTGGCAGATAGCATATTCTGAGATCTGGATCACTGAAGAGCTCTGGCCAGATTTTCGCAAGAAACATTTACTCAATGCCCTTGTTGAATTCCAAAAAAGAGAAAGGCGATTCGGAGATATTCGAGCCAATGTTGAACACCCGTAAACGTTTGCCCACAGCGATAATAATCCTTGCAATAGTTTTTTTCTGTATCCAATATCTTCCCAGCTTAGGATTTTTGATTGCCCTACAGATAGTGATCTTGGTTGCACTTCTTGAATTCTACTATCTGCCTCGGAAGAAAAATATTCTCCCCCACAAGATACTGGGGAGCATCCTTGCATTGTCTATCGGGCTCTCCTTCTATTCTGCAGATATTTCCCTGGAGATAGTGCTCTATACATGGCTTTTAGTCACGGGATTTTATTTTGTTGCCTCCATGGATTCATTGGAAAAGATGATGCACTTTCCAAAGATGATCTCTCTGACATTTTTTGGGGCAATATATGTGAGTTTCACTCTCAATCACATATTCTTGATAAGAGAGGATTTTGGGCCGTTTTTTATCTATTTTCTCCTGTTGACCATCGTTACTGGAGATTCTGCTGCGTTCACTTTTGGCAAGCTCTTTGGCAAGCACCCGATGACACCTTTTGCCAGCCCAAAGAAGACATGGGAGGGGAGTGTGATCGGAATCCTTTTCGCGGTTTTGGGGGGTCTGGTCGTTCATTTTTCCCTTTTGAAGGAGACTTCACTCTGGAAAGCCTTGGTCTTTGCTTTCCTCATACACGCTGTTGCGCAGATCAGCGATCCTTTTGAATCTCTTTTTAAGAGAGCATCCGGAATGAAAGATTCTTCGAACATTCTTCCGGGACATGGAGGCTTTTTGGATAGAATAGACAGTCTTATTCTTGCTGCCCCGCTATTTTATTATTTGTTGACGTTCTTTGGAATGGAATAATCCAAATTAGAATAATATGAAGAATGTAGCTATTCTGGGTTCCACCGGCTCGATTGGCCGGAGCACCCTGGAGGTCATCGACAACCTCAGGCACAAGTATAGAGTGACTGGGCTTGCTGCTGGCCGGAATCTGGAGCTGTTCCAGGAGCAGATCGATAAATTCCATCCAGAGATCGTTTCTCTCTCGAATGAAGAGCATGCAGCTGCGATCCAAAGCAAGATCGGCACTAACGATGTTCGTATAGTTTTCGGCCAGGAGGGGGCTGAAGAAGTCGCAAGTTATACGAAGAACGATATCATCGTTTCATCCATTACCGGGATAAATGGTCTGAGGCCCACGCTCGCCGCTGTGGAATCTGGCAAAAGAGTTGCTCTTGCCAATAAAGAATCCATGGTCGTGGCAGGTTCCTTGATACAGAAGATGGCTGCTGATTCAGGTGCAGAGATCATTCCCGTCGACAGCGAGCACAGTGGAGTGTTCCAGTGCTTGGCTAAAGAAGAGATGGCCGGAGTGAAAAAAGTTATCCTCACTGCGTCTGGAGGTCCCTTTTTTGAAACGCCCGCAGAAGAGATGAAGAACACAACTGTGGCGGATGCTCTCAATCATCCCAGATGGAGTATGGGAGAAAAGGTGACGATCGATTCAGCGACACTGATGAATAAAGGACTTGAGCTCATCGAAGCCCGCTGGCTTTTCGGATTAGATCCAGAGAAGCTGGGGATTCTCATCCATCCACAAAGCATCGTCCATTCTCTCATTGAGATGCAGGATGGTTCTGTTCTCGCTCAGCTCAGTCCGACTGATATGAAGATTCCGATCCAGTATGCGCTGACTTATCCAGAGAGAGAAAAGGGGCTCTTGCCTTCACTGGATTTGAGTCAGATCAGAGTATTGGAATTTTATGATGTGGATTTTGAAAAATTCCCTCTTGTCAACCTGGCACGACAGGTTTTGATGGAAAACGACAGCTTTTCTATAGCTCTAAATGCCGCAAATGAAGTTGTGGTAGCGGCTTTTCTTGGAGAAGAAATAAAATTTATGGATATTGCCGCTGTTGTGACGGAAGTCGTCGAGGATCATCGTGCCAAAGAAGTTGAGACAGTCAACGATATATTTGAGATCGACCGGGATTCCAGGTCGCGAACCCGGAAATTGTTAGAGCAAAGGTAGAGTCATGGGATCAGTACTAGGAACAATACTAGCATTTATCATCGTTTTTGGCATTCTTGTTTTTGTTCATGAATTCGGCCATTTTTTCATGGCCAAACTTGTTGGAATTCGTGTGGATGTGTTTTCCTTCGGATACGGTAAGCGTCTTTTTGGATTCAAAAAGGGAGATACGGATTACAGAGTGAGCCTGATCCCCATGGGTGGGTATGTCAAATTTCCCGGTGAAGAGGTCTATGAGAAAGAACGTGAGGTCGAACCCGGGGATTTTATGGCGGCCAAAAGATGGCAGAGGCTTCTCACGATCGTTATGGGACCTGTCATGAATATACTGCTGGCTATCGGTCTGGTCGCTGCCATCAACATGGTGGGAGCTCCGATCCCAGTCTATCAGAGTCAAACACCGGTCATCGGTTGGGTGGAGCCGGATTCTCCGGCTGAAAAGACCGATCTGCAGATTGACGATGAGATCCTGAGTATCGACGGCCAAAGGACAAAGACATGGAGTGATGTGGAACTTGCTGTCGGCACCAAACCCAAGAGGACTATCAAGCTAGAAGTGAAGAGGGGAGAGGAGATTATTGATGTCGATCTTCTGACCGAGGGCAAAACCATTCACGAGATGGGATATGCTGGCTTTTTCGGGAAAATTTTAACTGAGATCAAGATGCTCGTTCCTGATGCTCCTGCAGAAAAAGCAGGGTTGAAGCCGGGCGATGTCATTCTCGAGATAGAAGGCCAACCTGCCTATTATTTTCAATTTGTGGAGATGATCCAGAGCAATCCAAATGTAGAGCTCAATTTTCGTATCAGAAGAGGGGAAGAGCTCCTAAACATTCCAGTTACTCCTCGACTCAAAGGAGATGTCGGGGAGATAGGGATAGCCCAGGTGATTGAATATAAAGAGGAAAGCCTGGGCTTTTTTACAGCTTTTAAGCAGAGCATCAAGGACAACGTGCGTCTAACCTTCCTTGTCATCAATTTCATCAAAGATCTGGTGACGGGCGAAGCAACAGCGCGACAGCTGGGAGGGCCGATAGAGATCGCCAGTTTATCCTACACAGCACTGCGTATGGGGCTCTTAGCCATGATGAGCTGGATCGCGCTCATCAGCCTCCAGCTGGGTATCATCAACCTGTTTCCCATTCCTGTGCTGGACGGTGGACAGATTCTTGTGATCTCGCTGGAAGGCATTTTCCGTCGCGATTTCAGCCCGAAAGTCAAGCAGATCGTGATGCAGATCGGTTTTGCCATATTTATAGTCTTGATCGTGTTCGTCATCCTGAACGATGTCGCCAAAAGACTTCCGAACGGCTGGGACAGTCTGATCCCCTTTTAGATCTCTTGCCTTGTGTGACATATCCGCCTCGCATATAATAGAGTGACAATGCATCCAAAGAAATGCTTAAGACGCTGTGGCGTCTGTTTCTTCTCGTGTGGCCTTGGCGCCTAGTGACGAAATAAAATGAGTGATTGCGAACTCAAGGATTTTAAGTTTGAACGCAGAAAAACGCGGCAGATCAAGATCGGAGATGTGCCGATCGGGGGTGGGGCTCCGATCGTTGTTCAGTCCATGACCAAGACACACACACAGGATGTTGCAGAAACTGTCGATCAGATCCGAAGGATGGAGGAGTCCGGATGTGAGATCATCCGCCTGGCAGTCCCCGATGAAGATGCAGTACAGGCACTCCACAAGATCAAGAAACGTGTTTCTATTCCCCTCATAGCGGATATCCATTTTGACCACACATTGGCATTAGCCGCCCTGGACGCCGGGGTGGAAGGATTGCGAATCAATCCCGGAAATATCGGCTCCAAGAAAAAAGTAAAAGAAGTGGTCATTTCTGCCCTAGAGAGATCAGTCCCCATAAGAATCGGCGTGAACTCGGGTTCTCTTGAAAAAGCTCTTCTCCAGAAATATGGGGAAGCCACTCCGGAAGCGATGGTCGAGAGTGCCACGCGGCATGTGCAGATCCTTGAGGATCTGGGATTTGATCTGATTAAAATCTCTCTCAAGGCGTCAGACATCTTCCGGACCGTAAAAGCTTACCAGTTGATGGCAGAAAAAGTCGACTATCCTTTTCATGCAGGAATTACTGAGGCCGGGAGTATAGTCTCGGGAACGGTAAAATCTTCTGCTGGAATGGCACTGTTATTGCGGGAGGGGCTCGTCGATACTCTCCGTGTTTCGCTCACTGCTCCACCCCAGGAAGAGGTCAGGATCGCACATCTCATCCTATCAAGCTTGGGGATCCGATCTTTCGGGCCGAACATCATATCCTGTCCTATCTGTGGAAGATGTGAAGTTGACTTTGTGAACATAGCCAGTGAGATCGAGAAGAAGCTCTCTTCTGTCAAGGCAAATATCACAGTGGCCGTGATGGGTTGTATGGTGAACGGTCCCGGAGAAGCCAAGGAGGCTGATATCGGTTTGGCCTGTGGCAGGGGAGTGGGAGTGGTTTTCAAAAAGGGGAAATTGTACCGGCGTTTGAAAGAAGATGAGATCGTTTCGGAGTTCATCAACGAAGTACTTAGCTTCGTAAAGCGTAAAACATAATATGTAGATGAATGAGCGGGAGCTCCCCGAGCTGACCGTTTGGGGAAAGGTCCCCACCCCTTTAAGTGGTGCACTTGCCTTTTTCTCATATTCTAGATATTCTATAAATATAATAGGATGATGCAGATGAAAAACGCAAAGAACGATCGAAAAAGCAATATCCCTGAAGAAACACAACGTAAATATGACGAACTAAAAGCTGTTCTTCAAGAGATGCGAAGTGTTCTTGTGGCCTTTTCCGGCGGAGTGGACAGCACGTTTTTGGTGAAAGTCGCGCAGGATGTCCTGGGGGATCAGATTTTTGCCGTCATCGCCTCCTCTGAGTCTTATCCGAAGAAAGAAACACAGGGGGCTATCGAACTTGCCAATAAACTGAATATCCCTCATATGGTCATCCGTACACGGGAGTTGGACAATCCTGATTTCTCGAACAATCCTCCGGATAGATGTTATCATTGCAAAACAGAGTTGTTTTCCCGCATGAAGGAGATCGCCGCAAAAAAGGGAATCTCATTTGTCCTCGATGGATCCAATTTTGATGACATGGATGATTATAGACCAGGTCTGCTGGCATGTGAGGAATTGGGTATCAAGTCTCCTCTGAAAGAAGTGGGATTGGGAAAAGAGGAGATCCGAGTGTTGTCCAAACAGATGGATCTTCCCACCTGGAATAAGCCATCCCTGGCCTGTCTGGCCTCTCGATTCCCGTACAACTCTGAGATCGACAAGGCAAGTCTTGAGCAGGTGGCTAAGGCTGAAGAATATTTATGGTCATTGGGTTTTTCTCAGGTCAGAGTGAGACATCACGACCAGATTGCTAGAGTGGAGGTTGATCCGGAAGGAGTCCATAGACTTTTGGAACCAGACCTCAGAGCGAAGATTGTTGAGAATCTCAAGAGGCTGGGTTATGCATACGTGACACTGGATTTGGCAGGATACAGAACAGGAAGTATGAACGAGCCTCTCTCTGAGGAAGAAAAAAATAAAAAATAACGATGTCGGGTCCGTTCCCCGAACGGACCGTTTGGGAAACGGTTCCTACATCTTGAATATATGGACTATTTGGGAAACGGTCGCTCCATTTAGGAAACAAGATTGTTCGGCTTTTGTCCGGATAATCCCTGGACGAGATTTTTCACAGCCATCATTGCCATTTTGAGGCGTGTTTCATAGGTGGCGCTCCCTATGTGGGGCAATAGCACAACATTGTCCAGGGAGAGCAGCCTCTCCTCGATCTCCGGTTCTCTTTCATACACGTCCAGGCCGGCCGCCCAAATTTGTCCCTCCTCTAAAGCTTCAGCTAATGCTAGCTCATCGACCACAGGGCCCCGAGATACATTCACTAAGATAGCATCTTTTTTCATCAATCGGAGCTGTCCCCGGGATATGAGGTGATGCGTCTGGGGATTGAGTGTTGTATGGATCGTAACGATATCAGCCGTTCGAAGCAACTCATCCAGAGGAACACAAAATGCGTTATATTTCTTCCTGAACTCTTCCGAGAGTTCTTTTGGGTCTGTGTAGATGATCTTCATCTGGAATCCCATTGCTCTCTGGGCTATCGCTTTCCCGATACGGCCCATGCCGATAATCCCCAGACATTTTCCTGTGATCTCTTTACCGAGAAACAGGTCGAGCTCCCAGCCCAGGTATTTATTTGCTCGTGCAAACGCATCGGCCTGCGGAATTTTACGGGCTACAGCGAGAATAAGCGCCCAGGAGAGGTCAGCCGTCGTCTCTGTTAAAACTCCTGGTGTGTTGGTCACCATAATGCCCTTCCTCCTGGCATATTCGATGTCGATGTTGTCATACCCTACAGAGCAGTTAGCGATGATCTTTAACATGGGGGCAGCATCCATGACGTCTTTGTCAATGCGAGCCGTGAGTAGGGGAAGAATCCCCTCCTTGTCTTTCACTTTTTCTATAAGCTCCTCTTTTGTCAGAAAAGCCTTCTGTGTCCCCACCTCAAGGTCAACATGCTCATTCAAATATGTGATGGCTTCGTGCAGCAATCTATGTGTGACTAAGACCTTTGGTTTCATCTCATTCACCTCATTCCCATAGATATAAGCTTTATCGATTTAGAGAATCATCCTTACATTCCCGGATCGATAAATGGGAAAAAAAACTTTTGGGTATTCCGTGCAAGTTTTAGCGAGTTTAGTCCCATTTGATGAGAGGAAAGGGTGAGCTGATCGCTCACCAAATGCAGCGCTGCGGCTTGGATACCATAAAAATCCGCTAAAGCAAAAACAGCCGATGTTTCCATATCCACAAAGCCGATACCCCTGGCCTTATTCCGATCTAACCATGACCGTGTTTCTCGAAAGGGTGCATCTGTGGATACCACAGGGCCATTCACAAAAGAAAGCCTTCGCTCTGAGAGGGTGTTTTCAACTCTGGCCCGAAGGCGTGAAGATGCCCGAAAGAGCTTTTTTCTAGGAAAATAATGTTTGGAAGTACCCTCCTCGGATGCAGCTTCTGTGACACTCACAGCCTCACCAATGTCTGTGTGTTCATCGAGTGCTCCGCAGAAGCCAAGGATGATTATCTCTTGTGCGCCCGATATGATCAACCTCTCCAGCATCAGAACGGCAAGAGGGGCCCCTACACATTGAGAGAGGACAGATCTATTCTCAAAACCATACAACTGGCCTAATGGTGTGGTCTTTGTCTTCTTCGCTCTTTTTTTGAGAACCTTCTGAATGTTGAAGGAAGGCATATCCACTGGTATATACAAGACTGTCCTTTGGCCGAAGCCCTTTATGGGCTGAGGCTTGATGATACCTTCCTCTTTTTTGCTTTTCATAACTTTCGAAGAATAGATAACAAAAATAGATGTTCATTACAATAGCCAATTATATTGTTTGGAGATTCGATCCAAAATAGGGGACTGGCACCAATTTTTATTACCCCTGG
>JBATYS010000326.1:0-1557 GCA_049674205.1 Candidatus Aminicenantaceae bacterium | reverse complement strand
CTGGGTGAGGAATAAAAAAAGACAATCAAAATGCTTGGGATGTTCTGAAGGATTTACACCTAAAACATTAAAATACAAAGGAGTTTGTTAAATGACAAATAGGAGATCCTTAATTTGGCTTTCAATTCTCATATGGACTTTTATTGGTATCCAGTCTTCAGCTTCTCAGGAGAGCAAAAAAGCCCCCTTCGATCCCGCAAAAAAATACACAGCCGAACGGCTTCAAGAAGATTTCACACTTCTCCGGACCGCTCTGGAGGAGGCCCATGCAGGCCTTTATTTTTATACGCCCAAAAAAGAGATGGATAACCTGTTTGACCATCTTTTCGCCGGTTTAGATCACCCGATGACAGAACTCGAATACTATGGGTATTTAGCCCCTCTAATTGCGGAAATCAATGATGGACACACGGGGATGATGTTTTCACAGGACTACGACAAATATCTTCAAAATCAACCGATCCTGATTCCGTTTAAATTGCTCTTTATCGATGGGAAGTCCTATCTCTTTCGCAATTACAGCGAGGATGAAGACCTTAAGCTTGGAGGTGAGGTCGTGTCGATCGATGGCCATCCCATGTCTGAGATTTTGGAAAAGATGCTGGCCGTTCAACCTTCGGATGGCCATAACTTGACCTCAAAATACAGAAGGCTAGAAAACACAACAACGTTTGGAAGACAATTCACACAGCATTATGGGGCCACAACCTTCTTCCATATCGTTTACCTTTCTCCGACAGATGGGACAAAAAAAGAAATGCAAGTCAAGGGCTTAAAACAGGAAGATCTGATGCATATCTTTTCCCAACGTTACCCGGAAGTCGCCCGAGATCTTCCTCCCATCGAATTGGAATACAGAGAAGATGTTGCCATCTTGACAATTCGGACGTTTTCCTTCGGAGCTTACCGGACGGCCAACATAAACTTCCCTCATTTTTTAAAAAAGACATTCAGGGAACTATCAGAAAAAAATATACCGTATTTGATCATCGACCTCAGGGATAACGGAGGAGGCGAGGACCTGTGGGGAAAACTCCTCTTTTCTTACCTTATGGACAAACCTTACATGTACTACAATTTTCTTGAAGTGAACAGGACCACATTTTCTTTTTTGGCGCATACCGACACTCAGGATATTGAAAAGATGCTCCAAAAAATGACGAAAAAGAATGATAGAGGAACCTATGATATTTTGGTTCATACCAACCTAGGAGAGCAAAAGCCCCTCAAGCCGACATTTCTAGGAAAAGTCTATGTTCTTATCAACGGAAGGAGCTTTTCAGGGTCGGGAGAGACCACCTCTCTGATGCATTACCACAAAAAAGCCATATTTGTGGGGGAAGAATGCGGGGCCGGTTATTATGGCAATACATCCGGCCTTATGCCCACGCTAACTCTTCCTCATACAAAGCTGCGTGTCAGAATTCCGATGATCCGGTATCACATGGCCGTTTCAGGATATGATCATCCTGACAGAGGGATTTTCCCCGACTATCCTTTTGCTCGAACCATACAGGACCATTTGAATGGCAAGGACACTGAGATGGATTTTGTGTT
>JBATYS010000325.1:0-2345 GCA_049674205.1 Candidatus Aminicenantaceae bacterium | reverse complement strand
TGCAAAGGTTGGTTATTGTACAACAATTCCATCAAATTTAGGAGCCTGAAATTCGATTTAAGAGTGTGACTAAGGAGCGATCCCACCGTCTTTTCTAACAAGAAAATACCCGACGGTACCAGTAATGCTGAATGGGTGGTCTCCTACTCTTGTGATTTCTACGCTATTGATAAAAATTTTCTCTCCCACTGTTGCCCCTTTCGGGAGAATGGTAAATTTTCCTGGATCATCGACAGCGACATAGAGAGCATAAGTTTTTGGCAACGGATTGTCGATGACAACCTTGAACCTAGTCTCAGAAAGCCGTTCCATTCCGGATACACGAATACCATCCCAATAGATCTGTCCCTCAGCATCGTCGATGGTAATACTCACTGTGCTATCATTATCCTCGTTAGAAATATACTCTCCGACTCGTTCATATATGACCTCTACCGGAAAGTCAGTAAATTCTATTCCCGAAATATCATCTTGGTTGCAGCTTAAGAAACCCAAAGAGATCGACAGCAAAACGGTCATGATCAGAATGTATTTATTGTGATTTTTAATTTTCCATAACTCCACCTTACTATGGTAGCACTAAACGAACTGTTTGGATATGGTAAATCAGCTCAGCTTTTTCATGTTTTCCGGCTTGCACAGGTTCTTTTTGCTATTGGCGACACGTCCACAATTCAGACAGACAAACCTGGGCTTCGACACGAGGCCGATATACGCCGCAGGATCTTCCTTGAGGATTTTTTTCCGACGAGTTTGCAAAGGCTCTTTCCCATTGTTCTTTATCCTATAAATACTATATTTATTATAGTATTTTAGCCATAAATCTTGATTTTTTCAAGTGAACAAAGTGATCACCTTTTAGATTCATAGCCTCTTTGATTGCCTCTGATAGACCTTATTGGCCTTATTGGGGACGGGCCATAGTATTTGTTTTATTATCAGATAGATATATCCATAATAGCCCCCTTTTTTTCTCTTAGAGCACTATTTTCATAGGTAAAATCGTTGATTTAAGGAGGCAGTTTTTTATCCAGAACATTTGTTTCTGCTTAGAGTGTCAATTTTGCCCCTAAAAAAATGCTTCTAAGGCCTTTATTTACCTAAAATAATGGAATAACCTATTTATAATCAATAACTTGCTATGGCCCGTCCCCATTAGTGTAGGTAGGAGTAGGTTTTGCCGTAGCGGAGCATCTGCATGACGTAGTCATCCGGGTAGGCGATCTTGACGTTCACGATCTTGCCATCCTCTATCAGCGGAGTGTAGACCGGATTCATGAATCCGCCGTAGGGCGCCAGGTTCAGCTTAGCGTACCGGTCGAGAACCTCTTTATGGAGCTCCTGATCGATCTGAACGCTGTAGGTTTCCACCAGGTCTTTGGCGCCTTCGTAATCCCCTTCGCTGGTGATCCGCTGGATCTCTTTAAGGAGTTCGCCGAATAGGCTGCGCAGCTTTTGGTAGTCGTTTATCACAACATAAGTTTTTCCGTCTTTCGTCTCCATGGAGATCACATTGTCCGGCTTTCCTTTTTCATAAACCCAGTAGGCGACTAGTGCACGGCCGCGCATGTGCGCCTGCTCGATCGTCTTCCCGGGTTGGATCCGTCTCAACTGGGTCATTAAACCGTTCTTGATCGTTGCGTCGTAATCCGCTTTTGCCGCATCCAGGCTGGGCAGCAGTCCAAGCTCGACCATTTTATCATCCATGATGTAATAGAGAGCAAACAGGTCGGCCCTGGATTCCTCGATGGGGGAGTGATAATTCTTGAGTGCCTCGCCTGTGATACCCGGCAGCAGCTGCCCTGAGCCATGCCCAAGGACTTCGTGAAGGTCGGTATGGATGTTTCCCGCATGAGCCCCGTATTTTTTGGCCCTTTCGAGTTCTTCCTCAGAATAGGAAAATTCTTTACCAGAACCTGAATCCAGAGAGGATTGATCATAGGCGTATGTGATATTTTCAATGGTCACGGATTTGGAGCCGTGGTTCTTACGGATCCAGTTGGCGTTCGGAAGGTTGATTCCGATCGGCGTAGCGGGATAACAATCCCCTCCGAGCATGGCTGCTGTAATCACCTTTGCAGTTACCCCTTTTACTTCTTTCTTCTTGAAACTGGGATCGACAGGAGAGTTGTCTTCGAACCACTGCGCATTGGCCGATATCGTATCGGTTCGCTTTGTGGCCGTGAGGTCCTTGAAGTTGACCACCGATTCCCAGCTTCCTTTGATACCCATGGGGTCCTGGTAGACCTCGATGAAGCCGTTGATAAAATCCACCATGGATTCCGTATCGTTGATCCACAATATATTGTACTCGTCAAACTTCCTTAAATCTCCCGTCTCATAAT
>JBATYS010000324.1:0-1870 GCA_049674205.1 Candidatus Aminicenantaceae bacterium | reverse complement strand
AGACTACATCAGATTTTGGTTTTATGAATGGAAGTTACGGGATTTATGATCGCTTGCTGTTATCAGGCACTTCTGCCCGGCCCTCTGAAGTTGTGATCGATCCAGGAAGAGCCTGACCCGAACTCCTCCTTATAGCTCTTGCACACTGGACAGAAAGAATATTTGGGGTGTTGATCCTTTTTTATTGGAAACCTCTTTTTACAACGAAAGCATCTTGCGTATTTTGCCATCTTTGACTCCTTGAACAAGAGCGGACCGAAAGTGGACGGATGAAACGGAATACTCGAGATACGGTCCGGGCAATCTCATAAATCCTCTCGTCTGAAAAGAGATTCCTGGCGGTGCCTATCAAAACCGAATTTATCACGTCTGCGTCGTTCCCAACGGATTTTTCTGAGTTTTTTCTCTTTGGACACCTCCTCATTATCGTCCCACCAGATGTTTTCATCTCCTTTCTCATGAAACGTCTTGTAGTTCTTCATGGCAGTCCTCCCATGAGGTAAGATTAAAATTATAGAAGGTATGTTTTAGTCGGGACTCCCCTTTATTATCTGTATTCAAGTCCAACGGCGTTATCAATATCCTTATCAAGTTGCTTTTTGAGGGGCCCCCGTAGCTTTTTAATGGTGAATTGCCTCAGCGAATCCATCATTTCTTTTTATATTTTATATTGTATCTTTAAGTTTAATTTGAAATTATAATTTATATTATCATTTTTTAGTCATATGTCAATATTTTTTTCTTTGCAGAAAGAGGGCTTAAAACCTCCTGTTAAAATTCTGCTGTATCCATCTGTTTCAAATCACGCATGAGAAAAAAATTGAGCACGATTGCTTGATAGGAATTCTAGTCAAATTGACCGCAAATTTGCAGTGTGATATATGTTATAAACAAGCGACTTCATTATTATGAATCTTACGACATTAGTGTCCAACATTTTCGGTTTAGGCCTGTTGTTGCTCCTTTCTGCTTTTTTCTCAGCGTCAGAAACTGCTCTCTCAGCTTTGAGTAAAATCCAGATTCAACGGATGCGAGCTGAGGATGGCGAACGTCGTTCTGCGGTCATCAAATTTTTGGATGAACCGCGCAGGCTATTCATCACTGTCCTGTTCGGAAACACGCTCGTGAACTTAGCCTTTATCAGCATCACAGGCTCACTCATCCTTGAAACTCTGTTAAGAGGACAGAATCCGGCAATTGCCTATGTAGTGATCATCCTCTTAGAAACAGTTTTACTTCTCATTTTTGGAGAGATTACTCCAAAAACTTTTGCTATCAAGCATGCAGAAGAGCTGTCACGAATCGTGGCTCCCCCGCTTTGGTTCTTCTCTAACCTCATCTATCCTTTCAGAAAAATCTTACGCTCGATCACTGATCTCTTGCTTCCCCTTTTGGGAGTCCACAGCATGGTTGACGAGACACCGATCTCGAGTGAGGAGATTCGTTCTATCGTGAGAACAACCGAAGATCACGGAGCCCTCGACGAAAAAGAGGAAGAACTCCTTCTCAACATTATCGAACTCCATGATACGAAGGTCAAAGAAATCATGGTTCCAAGGGTCCAAATGGTGTGCGTCGAAGTTTCTGAAACCATCCAGAAGGCATTCCAGAAGGCCAAAAATGCTGGATACTCCAGGATTCCCGTGTACAGGAAAGAAATCGACAACATATGCGGAATTCTTTATGTCAAGGACATCCCTCGCTGGAAAGACATAAACTTGGAAAAGCTAAACAGAAAAAATATCTATGATCTCACTCTGGATGAGTTTCTCAATCGCCAGAATTTTCTCAATTCTCTGAATCCCGAGCATGAGAACACCCTGATTCGAGCACCTTTTTTTGTTCACTTGACGAGAGACTGTGGGTCCTT
>JBATYS010000323.1:0-4764 GCA_049674205.1 Candidatus Aminicenantaceae bacterium | reverse complement strand
TTCGAACATTCTTGAGACAGAGTTCATACTCCTCGATAAGTCCCTGGTCAGCAAAGCTGAAATAGCGGTTGTTCCCGATGATAATGTGATCCAAAACCTTGATCTGCATAATGTTTGTGGCGAATATCAGTTCCTTTGTGATCTCCCTATCACTTTCCGATGGCTCCGGATCACCCGAAGGGTGATTGTGCACAAATATGAGCGAAGATGCACAGAACCGGACGGCGGCTTTGATCACTTCGCGGGGGTAAACGGCACTGGAATCTACTGTGCCCTCAAAAAAGGTCCTCTCTTCGAGGATATAGTTTTTAGCATCGAGAAAAAGGACTTTGAACTGTTCTGTCTTCGCATCCCTTAGCGAATGATAGAGATAATCAAAGACTTCCTTCGAGGAATGACACGCCGGCCGGCTCAGCATTTTTTCTTTGAGAAACCGGCGGGAGACTTCTTGGACAAGCCGAATCCCGAAAACATTGTGTGGACCTATTCCTTCGATCTCCCGCAGCTCCGTCTCATCTGCTTCCAAAACCCGTCTTAAGACCTTGAACCTCTCCATGGCTTCTTTAGCCTGCTTTTTACAATCTCGCCTCGGGGTCCCCAGGGTGAGTAAGAGCTCGACGATCTCATAGTCCAGGAATCCTTGCAATCCCCCAATAAGAAATTTCTCCCTGAGCCTCCAGCGGTGTCCCGTCTTAGATCTGTGAGATATGAAGTTTTGCCTTTGGGTAAGAGTGTGCGGTCTCTTTTTTTCGATGGTTTTTTTTGCGGTAGTCATGGCCCTCAAAGACAATAACGAACCAGACTCCTCAAAATTCACACATCGTATAAAATTTTTCAGGTTAGATGAAAAGAGGAGGTCAACTTTTATCGGAGGAAAAGAATTTGAGGCGGTAGATACGGTCAGTCTCTTTGATCTTCTGGCGGAGGATGAAGACCAGCACAAAAATGGAGATCCATATCCAACCCAGGAAGACATAGATCCCAATGGCTTCTTTGATATCTTTGGGAGCGGGTTTGATTTCTTCCTGCGTTTCTTCCGTTACAGTTTGGGATCCCGCACTCGATTCAGGCTGTTGGGCCCACCCAGATGTGCAGAGGAACAAACTCAAGCAGATCATGCCCGCTAGCATAAACAAGAAGATTTTTTGACGTGGCATCTTCACAGCAGACTCCATACCGAAAAGATCAAAGCATAAATCACCAACACATATCCCAGAGCTGTTATGATCTTCCCTTTCCGCTCTGTGGGCTTATTGTCGATAACGGGTAAAAAGAAAATGAAAAGGCCGGCCATCAGCATGAGTAGCACAGCCACAATGTCTCCGTCCACAAAGAGGATCTTTGCAGGCACGATCTTCAGAGTCTGGAACAAAAAGAGAAAATACCATTCGGGCTTAACACCTTCGGGCGCTGCGGCCATCAGATCGGCCTGTTTGTCTAGCGAAGGTGGGAACAAAATCGCAACGGAAAAAAGGATGCCCACCAAGATAAGCCAGACGACCATCTCCCGGTAGACAAAATTCGGCCAAAAGGGAATGGTAGGCACGTTTTCACCTCGTGTTTCAGCCTCTAGGGGAACACTCATCCCTTTCTTTTGGATGAGATACACATGGATGGCTAGCAAGAGAAAGATGAAGATGGGCAGGATGCATACGTGTATCCCGAAAAAACGCGTCAGCGTATCACCGGTCACATCCTCACCACCACGAAGAAGCTTGGTTACCCAGGCCCCCACAACAGGAATGGAGCGGGGAATATCCGTTCCCACCTTTGTCGCTGAAAGTGAGAGGTCATCCCAGGGCAAAAGATAACCCGTGAAGCCGAAAACCAGGGAACAGGCAAGGAGAAACACGCCACTCATCCAAGTGATCTCCCTCGGCTTACGGTAGGACTTCGTGAGCCAGATGCTGATGAGATGGATAAAAACAAAAGCGATCATGAATGTTGACGACCAACTGTGAACAGACCGGATGATCCATCCCAGCGGAATCTCTGTCATGATCCTGGCCACACTGGCATTGGCCGCTTCCAGTGTGGGTTTGTAGTACAGGATGAGCATAAATCCCGTGACAACCTGGATAGCGAAAAAGAGAAGGATCGCACTTCCTGTATAAGTCCAGATGGAGTGTTGATGCTGAGGGACTGGCTTCTCTTTGAGGAATTGTGTGATCGCGGAGAGACCGATACGATCATCGAGCCAGGTAACGAGTTCTTTGCCCCAATTCTTCATATTCACTCCACATCCTCTCTCTTTATGATCAGATCTGGTGCCACGATCTCTACGACGAGGCGGCGCAAAGGATGGGCAGGGGGGCCCCCGATGTTCGTCCCGTACTCATCATACCAACCATCATGGCAGGCACAGAAAAACTTCTTCTGTTCGGGGAGATAGGCCACATTACAATCCAGATGCGTGCACACGCCCACAAATGCGAGGTAAGTGCCATCGTCTCTCTTTTTGAGGATGCCCGGTTTGCTTCCCCAGGGAAAACTCTTGACGGACCCGGGAGCCATCCCTTCAAAGTCTGAAAACAGAAGGATGACCTCCTCCGGTTCCCTGTATGGCGGGAAGATGAATTTGACAACTGGATAGACAAGGGTGGCCAGCAGAGCTGTAATCCAGCCTCCAAAAAGACCGTTCAAAAATTGGCGTCTAGTAAAAAGCGAATGTTTGAGTTTCATCGTTTAAATGGCAAAAGACTTTTTATTTTTTCGACGATAAGCGTTCGTCTTAACCCTTCGATCCCATCGGCAGGGCGCACCTCTTTAGGGCAGGCCTCATTACATTTGAAGATCGTGTGACAGCCCCATGCGCCACCTTCTGTATTCACCCGTGCCCAGTTCTTAAAAGGCCTCTTATCCCGGGGATCTTTGACAAACCTGTAAAGTTTGGCCAGGGCAGCCGGCCCCAAGTAATTTTCTCTCTGGGAAACAACCGGACAAGCGCTGTAACAGCATCCACAGAGAATGCAATTGACATACTGGAATATCTTATCGATTTTTTCGTCTTCGATCCGGTATCCTTTCTCGGGAATCTCACCCTCAGAATGGAGGAATGGCTCGATCTTGATAAGCGCCTCCCAGAACGGATCCAAGTCTACTACCAGATCTTTCTGGATCTCCAGGTTAGGCAGGGGTTCGATGACAATCTGAGTGGAATCGAGAGATTCCAGCTCTGTCCGGCAGGCGAGGTCGAACCTGCCGTTGATTACCATAGCGCAAGATCCGCATATGGCCTCACGACAGCTGTACCGAAATGACAGGCTGCAATCCTGGACGTTCCTGATCTCCATCAGAGCTTCGAGCACGGATTTAGTCTCCGCAGTCTCATAACTATACTCTTGAAAATAAGGGTATTCATCCTGACGAGGGTCGAACCTGAGTATTTTGAATAGATATTTCATCTCAATATTTTCTCTCGACGGGTTGATACTTGCCGATGTTCACATCCTTGTAACTGATGTGTGGCTTCCCCTCTTTCCATGTGATCAAAGTATGTTTTAGCCACTTGTCATCGTTACGCGTCTCAAAATCCAGCCTGTAATGAGACCCTCGGGTCTCTTGCCTGTTCAGGGCCCCGAGAGTGATCACTTCAGCCAGATCGAGCATAGACTCATATTCGATGATGTTCACAAGCTCCTGACTGAACCGAAGGCAGGGCCCGGATATGTACACATTCTCATAGGATTCCCGAAGCTCCTGGATGGTTTCAAGACAGTGCGTTAGCTCGTCTTTATTCCTGAATAAACCGACCTTCTCGTTCATGACGGCTTTCAGCCGGCTCATCATGATGTGGAATTTTTCACCTGAATCCCGTTTTCTCCAAACTTCCACTCTATTCTTGAACTTGAGAGTCGCATCGAGAAGGGCCGTCTCTGAATCTGAGTGGTTGTCGGCCCCTTTCACATATTCCGATACATTTTTCCCGGCAATCTTCCCAAAAACTACTGTATCCAGCAGGGAATTTCCTCCTAAACGGTTGGCTCCGTGAACACTCACGCAGGCACACTCCCCGGCAGCGTAAAATCCTTCCACCGGAGAGGCGCAGCCCTCATCCACATCTATCCCACCCATGGAATAGTGTTGGGCGGGCTGGATGGGGATGGGCGTATCTATAGGGTCGAGCCTTGCAAAATTCATGCAGATCTCACGGATCCCTGGGAGCCTCTTCTTGATCTTCTCTGCTCCCAGATGCCTGAGATCCAGGTGCACATGTTGGTTTTCAAATCCGTTGCCCTTATCGATCTCGGTCTGAATGGCCCGAGCAACGATATCTCTGGGAGAGAGCTCCATGGATTGGGGGGCGTAGTCTTCCATGAACCTCCGGCCCTTGTTATTCACAAGGTATCCGCCCTCTCCCCTGGCGCCCTCTGTGATGAGGATGTTTTTTCCAACAAGCGACGTGGGATGAAACTGGACAAACTCCAAGTCTTTTAAAGGAACTCCCGCGCGATAGGCCGCACCGATCCCACTCCCGTGATTGATGAAAGCATTAGTGGTCTTCATATAGACCCGGCCATAACCCCCTGTGGCAAAAACAACGGCTTTGGCCTGGACCGGCATAAATTCAGCATTCTCCAGGTCATAAATGACCACACCCAGGCATCGGCCGTCCTTGACAACAAGTTGCGTCACAAGCCATTCATTGTAAAACCGTACATTTTGACGCACAGATTGTTCATAGAGCGTGTGCAGAATTACCAGGCCGGTCCTGTCTGCAGCATAACACGTCCTGGGGAATCCCGCCCCGCCAAAGGGTCTCTG
>JBATYS010000322.1:0-20918 GCA_049674205.1 Candidatus Aminicenantaceae bacterium | reverse complement strand
CTCCCGGGTTGACGATCAGAGTGCTGTTATTCTTCCTAACATCCGGTTTATGGGTGTGGCCGTAGACGATCGCAGCGTATTTCCTCGACTTCAGGTACTTGGCATTCGCGAATTGTGTGTGTGTCAACAGGAATTTTTTATTCTCATACGCAAAGATAAATGGCTCTCTCTGAATCTCACCCAATGACACAAACACTTTTTTCAGCCCCTCTTTCTCACCGTCACAATTCCCAAAGACGGCCTTCACCGGGCAGGACAGGTGTCCCAATTCCCGAGCTGCGAACGGGGCGATAAAATCTCCGGCATGGACAACCAGCTCACACTGCGTCTCGTTGAAAAAACGGACGACTTTCTTGATCGCATCGACATTGTCATGCGAGTCGGACATGACACCTATCATTTTTTTGCCATCTCTTTATTTTCGTTACAGTCTAATTTTAAATGCCTTGGCTCCGAATGTCTATATCCATCACTTCTAGAAATGGGTGGCTCATCATAATAATGAGTGTTCGTTGCTATCATTTCATATAGAATCAGAGGGGATGGATTGAGCGACATAAAGGAAGATTTAGCCTTCACGAATCACCGTCGAGGGAATCCACCGAAGGTGTGCGTTGAGGACTGTGTGAGCACGAGAGGAATAAAGATGTGTGGCACTTCAATGTCGAGGCCTTAGATGCAGAACAAATGTAAGCATGCGCAGATCCGCAGACGCCCATAAGAAAAAGAGGGGCCATCCTTGAATAATTCAATGGGTGGGAGGGCGGCGTTAAAAATCTGACAGGAGCGAAAACATTTCCTCTGATTCTATATCAAAAAGTACTCTTTCTTGCGATGAACCTATTGGGCATAGTGTTCGAACAAATGGAGAGGAGAGCCCATGGATGAATATTGCATATTCAAGGGGGCTGTATTATACTACCTTTTTATTTTTTGGAGATTAAGGATTTATATGAAACGAAAAATTGCCGTGATCGCTTTTGGAGGAAACGCCATTCTCCCCAAGGAACAGAAAGGATTGCAAAAAGAGCAGATGCTCAATGCTAAAAATGCGGCAAGCCTGATGATCCATGTGGTGAAAAAAGGATACGATCTCATCATCGTTCACGGGAACGGCCCACAAGTGGGGAATCTCCTCATCCAGATGGAGGAGGCCGTGAACAAGATCCCCCCATTTACGCTGGAAGTCTGTGATGCCATGACCGAAGGGAGCATGGGCTTTATGATAGAGCAGGCCATCATCAATGAGCTCAGGAAAAACTCCGTGGATAAAGAGGTCGCCACTCTTATTACTCAAGTCATCGTAGACAGGGAGGATCCCGCCTTTAGCCATCCGACTAAGCCCGTCGGTCCTTTTTACTCCCAATACAGAGCACAGATGCTCATGCGCGAAAAGAAATGGACGATGTCCGAAGATGCCGGGCGTGGATTTCGAAAAGTGGTCCCCTCGCCCAAACCTATCGATATTGTCCCGAAAAGAGTGCTTCACGACCTGGTGCATTCGGGAAAGATCGTCATCGCAGCGGGCGGGGGAGGCATTCCTGTCATCATCAACAGCAGGGGCCTATTCCAGGGAGTGGAGGCTGTTATCGACAAAGACTATGCATCCAGCCTGATCGCCAGGGAGATCAAAGCAGATCTGTTCGTCATTTTGACCAATGTGTCCCGGGTGAGCTTGAATTTCGGACAGCCGGATGAGACGCCCATCCCGGTGATGACCATTGAAGAAGCCAAAAATCATCATGCCGGAGGGCAATTTCCGCCAGGATCCATGGGCCCCAAAATAAAGGCAGCTATCGAGTACATCCAGGGGGGAGGAAAAGAGGTCCTCATCACATCCGCAAGCCATCTGAAAGCAGCCTTGATAAATCGCTCAGGAACAAAGATAATATCTACACATTAGGAGAAAACGAATTTGGACGATTTTTTGACCATTCACGACATCAGCGTGTATGAGTTCAGTGAGATTCTGGACCTTGCGGAGAAAGTCAAGGACAAGCCGCAGGCCTTCCAGAACAAACTCGCCCATAAGGTCTTGGCCATGATCTTCGAAAAACCCTCGCTCCGCACCCGAATGACCTTTGAAGTGGGGATGCTCCAGTTGGGTGGAGAAGCCATCTACCTGAGCCCATCGGATATTCAGATGGGATCACGGGAATCCGCTTTCGATGTGGGGAAAAACCTGGAACGCTGGGTGGATGGGATCATGATCAGAACTTTTGGCCACGCCATTGCTGTTGATCTCGCAGAGGCCAGCCGCATCCCTGTCATCAATGCTCTAACTGACCTCTTCCACCCCTGCCAGGCGATGGCTGATTTTTTCACTCTAAGAGAAAAAAAGGGCGCTCTGGCCGGACTCAAACTGGCCTACGTGGGAGACGGCAACAACGTCTGTCACAGTCTCCTCCTGGCAGCGGCAAAAGCAGGAAGCCAGATAACCGTTGCCACGCCATCAGGATATGAGCCAGACCTAAAGATCCTCAAGCTAGCAGAACAGGATGGTAAAGATACGGGATTTACCTATCGTCTGACGGTAGATCCCATGGAAGCTGTGACAGACGTCGAAGCGGTTTACACGGATGTCTGGGCCTCTATGGGACAGGAGACCGAGAAGGACGAAAGGCAAAGGACTTTCATGCCCTATCAGGTCAACAGCGCACTCATGGCATCGGCAAAACCCGACGCTATCTTTATGCATTGTCTTCCTGCCCACAGAGGAAAAGAAGTCACCGATGAGGTGATCGATTCAGCCCAATCCGTCGTGTATGATCAGGCAGAAAACAGGCTACATGCCCAAAAAGCAATCCTGCTCATGCTCTTAGAAAACACGAGAAAAAATGGATAAAGAAAACGAAAACACAAAGATCTTAGCATCTGACCTCGAATTTTTCGAGGAAGACCTCGCAAAAACTAATACGCCCTATGGATTGCAAGAACTCGTTAAAAAGATCGCGATCAAAAAAACATCCAGCCAGCTTTCCCATGAGGTCAAAGTGTATGATCCCTATTGTCTATACGAAGTTGGGGACCTCCTCTATAAAGAATATAACGAGCCTCTGATCGTCAGCAGCAAAGGGGCAGAGCCTTTTGAAGGGACTGTTGTCCTCAAGGTCATCAATAAAACTCCCTATGAAAGCTTTAACTGCGAAATGCTGGAGGTTGATTATACGGGCGGTGGAACGTTCAGAAAACACATCGATTACATGAAAAAGACCCAGACAAAGGTTCTTCTCCCCAGCAACATTGATGGTTTGGCCAAAACGCCTCGAATCCTGAAAAGAGACGAGGACCCAAGGCTGGATGAGCTGCCGATGACAGAAAAGGACCTGAAAAAGCTGGAGAAAAACCTCGAGGCAGCTCTAGCCAAGTCAGACAAATTCTTTACCTGGAATAAGCTCTGGCATCTGACTGCTAAAAAGATCCCCATAACGGATAAGAAAATCAAAGAAATGGAAAAATACTTCCGTGAGACGAAGCAGTCAGCCGCGACGGCCGAATTGGTCAAACATCTCTTTGGTCTGGATGATTCCAGTGAGCTTTTTGACTTGCACTGCCTCAGTCTCAACCACGTGTTGGATCAAAAATACAAAAAGAATATCCTGTTTGTATCTCCAGAGGGTAAAGGCAAATGGCTCCCAAAAGAGATCCTCGATTCCTTTCTCAAGAATCTCCCTCTATCACCACGACGCGCAAATCTCCCCAACTTCGAGGATGACCACGGGTTCAAATCCTCGCAAGCCCAAAAGCTCCCTATTAAGGTGTATTTAACCTGGAGGGAGATCCTTTCGGGCGGCATAAAGGTACCAAAGGGACTCACCCGGGAGTTGTCTAGCGCCAGAGAATATATTTTTACGGAGGCGGAAACAGAGAAGGATTATACCGTCTATTTTTATCCTTCCTCTGGGATCTTTCTCGGTCTGAAAGAATTTTATGAGGAAAACAACGCCCCCCAAGGCGCAAGCCTGACGCTCGAGAGGACCGAGGATGGACACTTTAAATTCCGGTTTAAAAAATCGAAAAGAAAATTGACAGTGAATCAGGTCAGCTATGATCCGAAGGAAGACAAATTTGTTACAGACAACAAAGAGACTGCCACGCATTGCCTTCCGCACAAGATCATACACCTCGAAACCGACACTTTGCTTAAGCTTTTTACTCTCTACGAGCAAAGGGACAAAATGGATCTTCGTGAGTTGCTTATCCTCATCTTTAAAAACTTTGGTCTTGAGGGCGAGGCCCTGTCTTTGCATCATTTGAGAGCGTTTCACTTGGCTGACGTTCTTAAACACACCTCACAGGAAGATGTGGAAAAGACGCTGGCCCTATCTCCAGAATTCGTTCAATCCGAGAAAAATGCCGGGATCTATATGTACACAGAGAAAGTTAAAGCCGCGGAAAAAGTGCTTTCCGAAGAGGCTGATGCAATCCCCCTTGGAGAGGAGACAGAACTAGATGTGGAAGAGCTTGCCGCTGAGGATCTCCCAGAAATCGGCACTGTCGGAGAGGTCGAAGCTTTTTTCGAACTCCAAGAAGTAGAGGAAGCCGAGGAACCTGTAGAAGTCAAGCCAGAAGTGGAAGGTCCTGTCCCCCCACCGCCGCCAAAGGCTCCTCCGATGGAAGAGCCCCAGCTGGAACTGGCTGAGAAAGCCAAAAAGGAAAAAGCTCCCAAGAAAAAACGACAACGGCTGATGGAGGAGACCGAGAGAGTTCCCAAGAGGAGAAAGGGAGAGAAAAAATTCATCGAAGAGCGTATCGAACTGGAAGAATCCGAAATGGAAGCTCTTTTTGCCATAAAGGCGGATATCAAAGCCAAACCGAAGCGAGCTGAAGCTGCCCCGGATAAAGAGGCTCTAGCAAAAGAGAAGAAAGAAGAATTCAAACTTGTCCCATCTGAAGAGCCCATGGTCGGGATCTTCGGAGACATGCTAAAATCCGCCCTCGAAAAAAAGAAAGATCCTAAAGCCTCTGAGGAAAAAGAAGAAAAGACGACAAAACCGGAAGCAAAGAAACCCACAAAAAAACCCGTAAAGAAAACTGAAAAGAAAAAATAAGAATGGGACTTTCCCCTTCTGCGTGACGCCGTAGATCAGTAGAACAATTTCTCTAACGGCGATACAGATCGTTCCTGCCCCTGAGGAGTCGCGAAACTCAAGCGTCACGAACTGCAGAATCATAGGAGCACGAGTTCTCTTATGGGTGAGTGGACAAACACAGCGGATGTGGTGATTATCGGGGGGGGTATAGTCGGGACTAGCACAGCCTTCCACCTAGCAAAACAAGGACAGAAAAACATTGTGTTGTGTGAAAGAGACCTCCTTGCCCAGGCCTCAACTGGATTGTGCGTGGGCGGTATTCGCCAGCAGTTCTCCCATCCCGCTAATATTCTCCTCTCCCAGGAAGTGGTCCGTTTGTTCGAACGATTTGGAGAGGAATTCGGCGTGGATATTCATTTCCGACAGGCCGGATATATCTTCCTGGCCCGAGATTCGGACACTTGGGATGATGTCAAAAAAAGTGTCCAGGTCCAGCACAAATACAGCGTTCCCGTGGAGCTGCTTTCTCCGGAAGAGATCAAGTCACGATGGAGCTACTTAGAGGTTAATGATCTAAAAGGAGGCACGTTCTGTCCGGAAGACGGCTATGCAGATCCCTACCTTGTCGCCATGGCTTTCGCCAATGCCGCCAGAAAATTGGGTGTTAAGATAAGGGAGCAAACCCATGTCACGGCTATTTCTGTCGAACAAAACCGGATTCGAGGAATTATTACAACACAAGGTTCGATCTCTACTCCGCTCATCGTCAACACCGCGGGGGCTTGGGGAGGCGAAGTTGCAAGTTTGGCTGGTCTAAATATTCCTGTGCATCCCTACCGGCGCCAGGTCTTTGCAACAAAAGCATTTGAGCTCATCCCGAGGCCCGTTCCCATGGTTATCGACCTGAACAACCTATTTTACTTCCGCGGGGAAGATCCATGCGTCATTTTGGGCATGAGTGACCGCGAAGAGGCCCCCAGTTTCAACACACATGTGGACAGAGCCTTCCTGGAACGCGTGATCGACGCTGCGGTCTACCGGGCCCCTGTGTTGGAAAAAGCCGAGATCCTGAGGGGCTGGGGCGGCTTGTATGCCATCACCCCTGATGAGAATCCCATCGTCGGAGCTATTCCGGAGATCGAAGGATTTTTTTGTGCCGTCGGTTTTTCCGGACACGGCTTCCAGCATGGTCCAGCTGTTGGCCGGATCCTTGCGGAGCTCATCTGCAAGGAGAAAACCGATTTTGATCTGACGCCGTTCGCACACGACAGGTTCGGAAAGATCAGAGGGAAAAGCGAGAAAAGAGCCATTTAGCTCGGGATGATGATTGTCCTGGATTATGCAATCGAAAATAGGTATCCTGGATAAACAGGGAGGCTGAGCATGAAACTGAAGATCCTGACAAAAAAAGATATCCAGAATGCCGTGACCATGGCGCAAGCGATACATGCCGTCAAGCAAGCCTACATCCAGCTTTCTCAGGGAACAGCTGTGGCTCCGTTACGGACACAGGTTCCCGTGGAGGACAGGGAAGGAGTTGTCCTGTTCATGCCGGCCTTTTTGCCGCAATCAAGTTCTCTAGGAGCGAAGATCGTTTCTGTTTTTCCGCAAAATCTCCGATTGGGGCTTTCCACCATACACGCTGTCGTCGTCCTCATGGATGCAGAAACGGGATGCCCCACAGCTTTATTAGACGGAACTTACCTGACCGCGCTTCGCACTGGAGCAGCTTCTGGAGTCGCAACAGACCTTTTGGCGCGACACGACTCAAGGGTAGTTGCTATCTTTGGCGCTGGCGTTCAAGGACGCACACAGTTGGAAGCGGTGTGTACCGTGAGAGCCATCACTAAGGTGTGGATCTATGACCCGAGCCCAGATGCGGCCAAAGCTTATGCTTCCGAGATGCAACAACGGGGAGACCCCATCCCCCAGGATATCTCTGTCGCACAAACACCCGCCGAAGCCCTCGAAGAAGCGGACATCGTCTGTACGGCAACAACATCTATGGAACCCGTTTTTGCAGATGAAGACCTATGCCCCGGTGTCCATATCAACGGCATCGGGTCATACACCCCAGAAATGCAGGAAGTCCCAGGCCAGACAGTTGTAAGGTCAAGAGTCGTTGTCGATTCTCTATCTGCCAGCCTCGCTGAGGCAGGAGATCTGATCATTCCTCTACAGAACAAGACGTTGGAAGAGAGCGACATCCACGGAGAGATCGGACAGATTGCAGCAGATGAAATCCCAGGACGCGAGTCGGATTCTGAGGTGACTTTTTTCAAATCTGTCGGGCTCGCCGTTCAAGATGTTGCAACTGCCTCATTAGTGCTCGAAAGAGCGAAAGAACTCAACCTGGGCATGAAAATCGATCTATAGTTTCCCATTTTATGAGGGAGAGGAACCGTGACAAGGAGGAGGCCACAGATGAAGATCGACTGGAACCCCCCGAAAGACTGGATCCGGATCAAAACCATTGACGCCCATGCCGAGGGAGAGCCCCTGCGGATCATAACAGAGGGATTCCCACGGCTTCTTCCTGCGTTAAACCCTCTGAAAATTTCTGCACTAAAGTTGACAATTTTTGATGAAAATTAACAATATTTGTCCCAAAAAAACACTTTTGCGGTGCCGCCTGTTTTGCAACCCCATTATTATCAACAACATATAATTTGGCATGCAACTTGCTTAGAATCAAAGAGGAAGAGAAAAATAACAAAAAGCCAAGGTTAAAAGCGGATGAAACTCAAAAAAATCTTAAAAAAGAACTTCAGGATGATCGGGATCTTCGGTGTTATTGCATCATGGATCACGATCGGTTCTGTATGGTCAGGGTTTGGGACAATAGCCTTTATCGGCTACTTTGTCACAGGAGGCTTGTTCGGCCTAAGCATCGTTGCAGAAAGAATATGAAAAAGATTCGGAGTCCGTTGTTCGGAGTTCGTAGAGACCATCAAGGCAAAACACCCCTATGCCTGAATCAAAGCTTTTAATCCCTTCATTCATCTACGAACTCCGATCTCCGATCTTAAGCTGGCCACCCAAGTCAACACGCCATAACTCGTAATCGCTCTTTTTGGTATCTCCCTTACTTTTTACGGTCAGCTCTGTTTATCTACATCTCTGATGATCTCACGTGTCGGGCCTCTTCTCCGTGTCACGCCCATCTGATCGAGCAGCTCAAGGAGGGGAATGGCATATTTTCGGGTTAGCCCTGTCATCTCTTTAAAATCAGAAACGCTGAGCTCCTTTTTCTCCGAACTGCGGACCTCTTGGATGACTTCATCCAGCCATCTGGCATGGAGTAAAAATCCATCCTTGCCGAGAACGATCTTGCGCCGTTCGACAAGAAAGGACAACATCCTGTTGAGCTTCTTTTTTGAGAGACCAAAACGCTTCTGCATCTCACCAAGAGACACCGAACGACGCGCCCCATCAAGATACATCGTTTCCATGTCTTTAAGAAGCTTCTCCTCTTCAGGAGATGGCAGAGGATAGAAATCCCTAAGAGCCACGCTTTTCTCGTTTTCGCTGATCTGGCCTGCCCGACTGAGGTGTTTCAATACTAGCGCCAATACCCTCAAAGGCAATCCAAACCTTTTCTGGATCTTTTCCGGCGCAACGCCGAAGTCTTCGGGATATTTCTCATGGAACTCGGAAAGATAGGCGAGAACTCTCTTGCAGAGAAAATCAAAGCTGTCTTGTGAAAGAAGGAATAGGGGCGAAAAGGAAAGGATCCGGATCTTCCCTTCTCCTTCCAACTCCCTGCTGAGTTTAAGGAGCATATCTTTGGTCACGGAGGAGAATTCGGCCAGATCAATCTCTGTGAATCCCTTGACACCGTGTGACCTCGTTTTGGCCAACACCATCTCTTTCTCATCGCCCGAAAGTCCCCTAAGCAGCTCCAGCCTTCTCTTTATTTCCTTCTGTTTTATCTCTCCATCGAAGGGAAGAAGAACTCTTCCCTTAAAAAGAACGGACCCGTTCTTGCGGTCCAAAATCTTAAAGGAGTCATTCCAAGCCAAGGACAGAGGCTGGCCGGCGTGAATGCGGACAAAAGACTGATCCGGGAGGCCCCCTCCTCCTTCCTCATTATAACGATAAACGGAAACAGATGTTTCCCATCCCTTGATGACCAAAAATCCCTTGATGGGACTTTGCAAAGGGGAGGGCCAGGAATCCACGACTGCGTCAAAATCAGAGAAATCCATCAGTTGAGCATTATTTACCATAACACACTATCGAATAACAAATCCTTCACTCCTAAGAATACAGAATCCGGGAGCCAGAATCCAGGACAAAATCCTCATCGTTTCATGATTGTTTACCACTCATGATATTTGCGATTTATGGAAGAGACAGGATAATTCTCCTGTAAAAAGGATCCACAGAGGCAAGAACCACTCTGATCCTTTTCCCCAGTGTGAATGTATGGCCCGTGCGGCTTCCCACCAGGGTCCTCTCCTCCCGTTTATAAAAATAGTCTCCGGCGAGGTCGGCAAAAGGGACCATCCCGGTTACAAAAAAGTCCTTTAGCTCCACAACCAGACCCGCCCGCGAGATATTGATGATGATCCCGTCAAACTCATCTCCGAGCCTGGTCTTCATGTAGCGGTAGATACGCCAATCCACCAGCTCTCGTTCCGCCTCGTCAGCTTTTCTCTCCCGCTCAGAACAGTGCAGAGAAATAGAATCCAGAGGAGAACGTTTTAACCTCTCCCCCAGGAGGACCGTCTTCAGGATCCGGTGTATCACCAGGTCAGGATATCTGCGAATCGGTGAAGTAAAGTGTGTGTACTCCCTTTTCGCCAGACCGAAATGGCCCTGGTTCTCGTCTGAATAGAGCGCCAACCTGAGACTCCTGAGCACTTGTGACGCCACAATGTGTTTCTCAGGTGTTTCTTCGGCCTGATCCAGTGCGGATTGCAGATCCTTGGCTCTTAAATTCCTGGAATCGGGGAGGAGAATGCCAAAATGCGACAACATCTCCTTCAGTCTTCTCACATCATCTGCAGCAGGAGGAGGGTGGATGCGAAAGATCGATGGAATCTCTTTCTCGAGGAAAAATGACGCAACAGCTTCATTCGCTGCGACCATAAACTCTTCGATCAGGCGGTGGGCTTCGTTTCTCTCGAAAGGGACGACAGCACGAAGCTTTCCCTCTTCATACACTAACTCGGGCTCCACAAGGTCAAAATCCAGACTCCCGGCATTTCGCCTTTTTTCCCTCAGTACGTGTGCCAGATCGCTCATGAGGTGTAGATCAGGGACAAGGCCTGAGAATCTGTGCTTTTCATCACGATCTCCCTCGAGAATCCGGAAGACTGAATCATAGGTCAATCGCTCCACAGTCCGGATGAGTGATGTGTGGAAAGAAGACCGTAGAACACTGCCCCCGCGATCGATCTCGAGCAAAACAGAGACGGTGAGCTTGTCTTCGTTCGGTCTCAGGCTACAGATGTGGTTAGAGATCTTTTCGGGCAGCATGGGAAGCGTTCGGTCCGGGAAATATACACTCGTGCCTCTACGGAATGCTTCCTCATCCAGGGAAGATCCCTCCCGGATGTAGTGGGAAACATCCGCAATGTGAACTCCCAGAAGATAATTTCCTCTGTCTGTATTACTGATGCTCACCGCATCATCAAAATCTTGCGCATCAAGGCCATCTATCGTGACAGTCGTCCAATCTCTGTAATCCTTCCTGCCCTCAACATCCTCCGGCTCGATATCCACAGGCATCTGTCGTGTCTCGTCCAGAGCTCTTTCTGAAAAATCAGAAGCCAGGCCAAACCTTTCGATGACAACTTGGGTGTCAACGCCTTCGTCATCTGGGAATCCGAGAATGCCTTTGATGGCGAAGCTATTTCTGTCAACCTTCACGATCTGGCCATCCTGAAGAGCCTGGCTCTCTAGCCCGGTCAACTGGTGCTCCTCCGGGGAGGGAGAACCGAAGGGGATGATAGAGACCTTTCCGTTCTGTTTTCTTACAGCGGCTATCATCGTCTCTAGTGCCCGCTCCAGGATCCTGACAACCCGCCCTTCATTTTTCCCTCTGGCCCCTCTTTCCTTATAGAAAACCTCCACAAGGTCTCCTTGGAGCGCCCCTCCAGAGAAACGGGCAGGGATGAAAATATCCTCGAGCAAGTCATCCTCGGGCCTGGCAAACCCATAGCCCAAGTGGACAGAAATGAGTTTTGCCCTGACGAGGCTCGAGCGATGACGAACAAAATACCTGTTTTTAATCCTGAGGATGGCACCATGATCCTCGAGCTTCTTCAGATTCTTTTCGAGGAGAGGCTTTTCGTCAAGCCCGAGATGAAGGGCTCGCACAATCTTTGGGAGCGTCATCCCCTGTTTGTTCTTTTTGAGAAGAGAGAAGACTTGCCTGCGCATAAAAAGATATTCCCTCAGTAGTAGAATGGAGAAACATGTGGGATCTTGTGTTTTTCCCTCTCTGCCTTTAACGCCTTAATCCTGAAGATTTGATCGAACTTAGCACCACTAATCTTCCCGAATTCGGATTGGATCTCAGCGGTGATCGTTTCTGTCTGTGCTGCGGAGAGGCTCTCTTCTATCAGTCGTTCAATGGTTTCTTGGGCCTTTTCAAGCTCTTCTTCGGTTGCCTTCCCGCCAGATAGCTTCTTGTAGAGTCTTGAGTAGATAGGCCTTAGGGTGTGAAGTGCCTCAGGAATATCTGCAAGAAACCTCTCGACCTCTCTAAGGATCTTTGTTTCCCTCCCTTTTTCACCTCCAAAGGCTTTCACTTTTTTTTGTCCGACCCGCCTGTCCTCGTACTGTTCGAACGCCCGCGAAACAAAAGAGTGACAATAATCGAGCGTGTACGGTCTGCGCCGCTTCCCCTGTCTGTATCCGGGTTGCTCAAAACTCCCCTTGATTCCCTCCAGGACAACGCGAAGCGGGATACCAATCTCCTCCCACTGCCTGACGATGTCGAGCTCTCTGGAGGACAGGAAAAACGGGGTCCCACGCAATTCTATAAAAAACTTCGCTATCGACTGGTAGTACCCGCTGCGCCTGTCCAATCCGTCCTTTTTCGCCATGGATTTTTTTACCCTGCTCAAGGAGACAACCTGGATCAGCTGACATTCCTCTCGTAGATGATCCTGAGCCCATCTAAGACAAGGAAGGGAGCTTGATGGGAAATAACATCGACCTCGCTACAAATGAGGGAAGAAAGCCCCCCTGTCGCCACGACTGTACATTCTCCGCCAAGTTCCTCCTGGATGGCTTTAATGATGCTTGAAACAAGGCCGATATAACCAAAATACAATCCCGATTGCATGCTTGCCACAGTGGTCCGTCCGATGGCTCTCTTGGATTTTGCGATCTCGATCCTTGGCAGTTTTGCTGTTTTCAGGTAAAGAGATTCTGCAGCGATCTGAATGCCGGGAGCGATGGCTCCACCTAAATATTCTCCCTCGGCAGAAACAGCATCGAACGTCGTCGCCGTTCCAAAATCCACGACGATCGTGGGGCCGCCGAATCTCTCATGAGCCGCGATCGAAGCAGCAATCCTGTCCGCACCCACTTCCTGGGGATTTTCATACAGGATCGGCATCCCGGTCTTTAAGCCCGGCCCGATTACCAATGGATTGGAATGAAACACAGCCCGACTTAAATCCCTGAAGACAGGAGTCAGCGGGGGAACAACGCTGGAGATGATGACAGCCTTCACCATTGAAACTTCGAGCGCGGAGAGGGAAAAAAGATTCAGAAGAGTGATCTTGTATTCATCACAGGTCTTTTCCCTCTCAGATCTGATCTTCCAGTGTTTGTACAACTCCTTCCCCCGGAAGACACCCACTTCAATGTTGGTATTTCCGATATCAATGGCTAAAAGCATCCTCTTTCTCCTCTATGGATACATCCCCTTTATCTTTTATTTCTTGCTTAGAAAATTCTTCAGCTCAGCGAGGACTCGAGCGCGAATCCTCTTCTCTAATTCCCTTTCGGCATCGTATATCTCTTTCCGCACGAATTTCTTGATGTCTTCATCCAGCACGATCCGCTCTCCCCCAATAGGATCGCTATCCAGATCCGGCTCCTCGGGTAATGTCTGTGGCCCCTTTCTCCTCTCTATGAGCTCGAAGGTCGTCTGGACAAGTTTTCCCGAATCGAAGGGCTCCTGAACCAGCTCGTCATAGACAAATCCTGCTGTATTCTCCTCATGTACTGTCTCGAATGCTCCATAAAACAGGATAAGCGGGATCTGTTTAAACTTTTCCTGTTCCTTCAAATACCGACCGATCTCAAAACCGTTTTTCTTATGAAGAGACAGGCTAAGTAGAATGGCATCCGGATCGATCTGGTTGAGTTCTTGCATGACTTCGACACCGCTCTTGAAAGGGTAGACCTCATACTCAGGCTCAGGGAAAGCAAGCAGAATAGCCTTCAGGACATAAGGGCTGCTGTGTGCGACAAGAAGCTTATACGGCATCGAAGTTTGGCCTTGAAAATCGTTTAACTCTCAGGTTTTCCACGTGTATAAAATAGCAAAAAAACACGCCCGAAGAAAGTAAAAATTGCTTGACGCTCCGTGGGCCGGACAGAAAAAGCCGATCGGACGGGATACACAAATCAGTATTCTATGCAGACGGAATGTTCGCCGAGCAATTCTTCGATATTCCTGCTGAGCTCTTCCGAGGGAGATACGCCATCGATATCCACAGACTTGACGACCATGCGATAGGATTGCGGCGTTTCCAGCTCAAAAAACACAGGACAATGGCCACGGTGTTTCTCCAGTATGGACTTTAACTCCTCGAAGATCGATTCTTCGATCCCCGGAAGAAAGATCCGCAGATACATCCTCTTCGCTTGCTTTTCAAGGGCATCGGAGAGAGTCATGATCTGGAGAAGATGGATCCTTCGGTTTTCTCCTTCACCAAGAAACTTCCCCTTCACCCATACGAGTTGATCCTCACTCATACTGTCAAAATACTTGGTGTAGCTGTCAGGGAAAACCACAACTTCGATACGACCGCTCAGATCCTCCAGGATAAAAGTGGCCATCCTCTCATCTCTCCTGGTTTTTATGGATTTCAAAGACGTTATGATCCCGGCAACAGACACCTCTGTGTTGAATGCCTTTTCCTCATCAAACTTACTGATGGGACAGGACACGAGCCGACTCAAGCTCTTGCTGTATTGAGCCAGAGGATGCCCCGTGATGTAAAACCCGAGAGCGTCCTTCTCATAGGAGAGGAAAAGGGATTCATCCCATTCTCCCATCTCTCGGATCTCTGGTGGGATGGGTGGCGGCTCAACCTGTCCCGCACCGAAAAGAAAATTTTGCTTGGAGGTCCTGGCTTTTTGGAGCTCATGGCTATATCCGATCATCTCATCGATGAGGTGGAAGAGCTGGGATCTTTTCCATCCCAAGGAATCGAATGCGCCTGCTTTGATAAGGCTTTCGAGAACTTTTTTGTTGACAAATTTGGGGCTGTCACTTCGGAAGATGTCAAAAGGCGATTGAAACTCCCCATTCTGATCTCTGACCCGGATCAAATCCCGAATAGTGCTTTCCCCCACGTTTTTGATGGCCGCAAGCCCAAAACGGATCCCCTCCCCCTCGACGGAAAAATTCACACCGCTTTTATTGATGTCTGGAGGGAGAACTTGGATCCCCATCTCCTTGCATTCGTTAATATATTTAACGACCTGTGTGGTCGCACCTCTTTCTGCCTCGGAAGTCAAGAGCGCGGCCAGGAAATAAACAGGGTAATGCGATTTCAAGTATGCGGTACGATAAGCCAGGTACGCATAGGCTGCGCTGTGTGATTTGTTGAACCCATAGCCTGCAAAGTACTTGATCTGCTCGAATATCTTGACGGCCTGTGCATGGCTGATCCCCTTCTCCTTTGCCCCCCGGACAAAGCGTTGTTTTTGGGCCTTCATCACAGCGGTTTTCTTCTTTCCCATAGCCTTGCGCAGAATGTCGGCCTCAGCCATCGAAAAACCCGCCGCCTCCGTGGCGATACGCATGACCTGTTCCTGATAGACAATCAGTCCTTTGGTTTCCTCCAAGATGGGTTTGAGTTCTGGGAACTCATACTTTATGCGCTCGGGGTGATTCTTGCACTTTATGAACTCATCCGTCATGCCGCTTTTAAGCGGACCCGGTCTGTACAGTGCATTCAACGCAATAAGATCGCGGTAGTTTTCCGGCTTGAAATTCCTGAGCAGATCTTTCATCCCCTGACTTTCAAACTGGAAAACGCCATCCGTATTCCCCGCTTGGAACAGTTGAAAGGTCTTTTCATCATCCAGAGGAATATTCTTGACATCAATCTGCTCGCCAATGCCCTCTGCCACCAGTTCTATCGTATCCTGGATGACGGTCAGGTTCCGCAATCCTAATAAATCCATCTTGAGGAGCCCGATGGCCTCGATATCCTGCATGGGGAACTGTGTGGTTATTTCACCTTTGACCGATTGATAGAGGGGCATAAATTCGACAAGTGGCCTCGGCGCAATGACGATCCCGGCTGCATGGATCGACGGGTGCCGGACCTGTCCCTCTAGCCTCTGAGCGATGGCAAGAAGATGCGCGATCTGGGGTTTTTGTTCTCTCAATTCCTTCAGCTGGGGGATATTCTTCAACGCTCCCTCGATCGTGGCGTCCGGCCCAAAAGGAGGGATCATCTTAGCGATCCGGTCAACCTCGGGAAGAGGCACTTCAAGGGCCCGTCCCACATCCCTGACCACTTGACGTGCTGCCATGGTTCCAAAAGTAATGATCTGGCAGACGCTGTCCCGTCCGTATTTGTTTGTCACATAGGAGATGACCTCATCCCGCCTTCTCCCGCAAAAATCAATGTCGATATCCGGAAGACTGATCCTTTCCGGGTTTAAAAACCTCTCAAAAAGAAGGTCGTATTCGAGCGGATCGATATCCGTGATGCCCAAACTGAAGGCCAAAAGACTCCCGGCGGCTGAACCTCTACCTGGGCCTACGGGAATATTTTTCGACTTCGCCTCCCGGATGAGGTCCCAGACGATGAGAAAGTATCCTTCAAACCCCATTTTCCGGACCAACCTGATCTCCTTCTCGAGTCGGGTTTCATATTCCTTCAGACTCGGCAGCTCTTCGTTTTCGATCCTCTGGCGGATCCTTTCCAACTGAGTTTGGAATCCTTCCCGGGCGACCGATTCAAAATACTCGCTCAATGGGATTCCCTCGGGGGACTTGAATTGAGGCAGGAAATATCCTGAGGAGGAAAAATCAAAATTGCACCGAGCTGCGATCTTTGTCGTGTTGTGGATCGTTTCAGGGACATCTTTGAACAACACCATCATTTCTTCGCTCGACTTGAAGTAGAACTCGTCGCACGCGAAACGTATCCGGTCCAGGTCTGTCACTTTCTTATTGGTTTGGACACAGAGGAGGATGTCTTGGCTTTCTGCATCCTCCCGTCTTGGGTAATGGACATCATTGGTGGCGATCAGCGGGAGATTCAGTTTGTTGGCCAGCTGGATGAGCTGGGGATTTGTCTCCTTTTGAAGGGGGAGACCATGATCTTGGAGCTCGATATAAAAATCTCCCTCCGCAAAGAGGGCGGAATACTCGAGGGCAGCCTCTTCAGCTTTGTCTTCTAGCCCCACAGTGAGATAGGAGCTCACCTCTCCCTTCAGACATCCGGAGAGGCCGATGAGTCCTTCACTGTGTTTGGCCAAAAGCTCCTTATCGATTCGAGGCCTGTAGTAAAATCCCTCGAGATAAGCTTTGGTGATGAGTTCACAGAGATTTTTGTATCCCTTCTCATCCTTCACAAGGAGAACCAAATGGTGGTGGATGGGACCCGCCTTTTCAGCCTTTTTTTCGAACCGGCTGCGGGGGGCAACATAAACCTCACATCCCAAGATGGGCTTAATCTGTCTGGCATTGGCTTGCCTGAAGAAATTAACAGCCCCAAATATATTCCCATGATCCGTCAGCGCGACCGCGGGCATCTTGTTGTTATAGGCCGACTCTACCAGATCTCCAGTTTTCATCGCTCCGTCCAGGATGCTATATTCGGAGTGAGTGTGCAGGTGAATGAATGTCGCTTCCATTATTGTCTTCCAAACATTATTCCCACTCGATCGTGCCAGGAGGCTTTGAAGTTATGTCATAGAGGACCCGATTGATCCCGTCGATCTCATTGACAATGCGATTTGAAATGCGCGAGAGAAGACATGATTCTGCGGGAAACCAGTCGGCTGTCATTCCATCCACGCTCTGCACAAGACGGATGACTACCACTCTCTGGTAGGTCCGGCGGTCCCCCATAACACCCACCGCCCTGACGGGCAGCAGAATGGCAAATGCTTGCCACAATAGATTGTACAGGCGTTCCTTACGGATCTCTTCGAGGAGAATAGCATCCGCCTCCCTTACTATTCTCAGCCTCTCATCAGTTATCGCCCCAACAATCCTGACAGCAAGTCCAGGACCCGGGAAGGGATGCTGACGGATAAACTCTGGGTCGACACCCAACTCTTTACCGAGAGCACGCACCTCATCCTTAAAAAGCTCTCTGAGAGGCTCCACAAGCTTGAATTTTAATCCTTTGGGGAGGCCTCCGACATTGTGATGAGATTTGATGCTCGAAGAGGGGCCTTTTACTGGATTGCTCTCGATCACATCCGGGTATATGGTTCCCTGTGCGAGAAACTTGACATCTCCCAGTTTCTTGGCCTCTCTCTCAAATATCTCGATGAAGACAGCACCGATGATCTTGCGTTTCCGTTCAGGAGAAGTGACCCTTTCTAGCCTTTTCAAAAAAAACTCTGACGCATCGACTCCGATGACATTCAGGGAAAATTTTTTGCGGAAACTGGCCATCAACTCAGGATACTGCCCCTTCCGCAAGAGGCCGTTGTTTACAAAAATACAGTGAAGATCGTCCTTGACCGCACGGTGAACGAGCAGAGATGTCACCAGAGAATCCACTCCACCGCTCAGTCCGCATACCACCTTTCCTGCTCCCACTTGACGGCGGATCTCTTTGACCTTATTCTCGATAAAGGATTCCATAGTCCAGTCCCGTTGAAGACCCGCTAGATCAAAGAGAAAATTGGATAGGATCCTTTTTCCCTGTTTTGTGTGGATGACTTCGGGATGAAACTGAACCCCATAGAGGGCCTCTGCCCTGTTCTCGACAACAGCAGTCTCACAATTGGCCGTCACACCCGAGGCGATGAATCCTGGAGGAAGAGATCCCACTTTATCGCCATGGCTCATCCAAACCTGGCTATTATTCCTGACTCCTCGAAGGAGCCCGCCTCTCCGCGCCACTTCCAGCAAGGCAAAACCATATTCTCTGCGTGGGGATGGGGCCACTTTTCCCCCCAAGAGATGCGCCATGAGCTGGAGACCATAGCAGATGCCCAGGACAGGAATGCCCAGCCGGAAAATGTCTGCAGAGATGTGGGGTGAGCCCTCCTCATACACACTCTGGGGGCCTCCAGACAGGACAATCGCACCCGGAGCCTCTTTCTTTACTCTTGCTAGAGAAATATCATAAGGAACGATCTCTGAAAAGACTCCCAGTTCTCTTATTTTTCTTGCAATCAGCTGCGTGTACTGTGAGCCAAAATCGAGCACCAAGACCATGTTCATAGGCGAATTTTATCAGAGGGTTCCGAAAAAAGAAAGAGGTTGGCAGACATTGACTAACAAAAGGGAATTCTTTATAGTTATCACTTCGACATTTGGGAACAAAGCCAGATGGAGAGGCTTCGTTGACAGAAGTACAGAGATTATATAGAATTTATAGGGTATAGGCACAATACAGATGAAGCAACACACCCTGCTCTTGAGCAAAATCTTTCTTATTTTACTCCTCTCCTTATCTCTTTTCGGACAATCTGACTCCCGGATCGAGGTTTACAACCTTCGCTATCACACTCATCCTTCCTTCACTCGTATCGTCGTTGATATCGGCAAGCTCAGGGAATACTACTTCAGCCAGCTTTCATCACCTGACAGGATCTATGTGGATATCTACCAAGCCAAATTGAATCCCTTGTTGCAAGGGAAGAGCATCGTTCTCGATGGAGGCTATTTGGACCGCATCCGCATCGCCCAGAAGAATCACTCCACGGTCAGACTGGCTGTCGACCTTGACTTTAAAAAGATCAAGCGCCATCACGTCTGGCATCTTCTTGACCCGTTTCGGATCGTGATCGACATCTACCCAGAGGAAGTCGCTTCCTCGTCCTCGCCATCCACGCCCCCACAGCCTGCAAGGCCAGCCAAAGAAGGCTACAGTATGGTCCGTCAACTGGGATTGGGAGTCCAGAGGATCGTCATAGATCCCGGACATGGAGGCAAAGACCCCGGATGTATAGGTCGAAACGGCTTGCAGGAAAAGGCCATCGTCCTCGACGTCTGCATTGAGCTTAAAAAGCTTCTTGAGTCACAGGAGAACCTCGAAGTGATCCTGACCCGAGAGACAGACATCTTCCTCCCTGTCGAGAGCCGTCCCGTCATCGCCAATCAGAAGCGTTCGGATATCTACATCTCTGTCCATGCCAATTCCGTCCCGAACAAGAAGCGCTCGGGAGTGCAGACATTCTACCTCAATTTCAGTCATGATCCATCTGTCAACGCCATAGCCGCCCAGGAGAATGCCACTTCGACAAAGAGTATCAGTGGAATGAAAGATATCATCACGAAGATCGTCCAGAACAGCAAGATCGTCGAGTCCAAAGAACTCGCCGAGATCATCCAGGACAGTCTTGTATCTTCCCTATCGAACAACTATAAGGATGTCAAAGACTTGGGAGTGAAAGGCGGGCCCTTTTGGGTCCTCATCGGGGGAGAGATGCCCTCCATCCTTGTTGAGATCTCCCATCTCTCCAATAGCAAAGAAGCGGAAAGGCTCAAGAGCCCCCAGTACCGCCGGCACGTCGCTCAAGGCATCTACAGCGGGATCAAAAATTATATGGAATCCCTAGGAAAAGGATAGAACAATGAAAAGACGTGTTTTTTTAAAGGATATCGCTATCGGAAGTCTTCTGCTGAACATCCACCCCAAGGTGTACGCCCAGGGCACAGGCTCTCCTGATGTCGCTTTGATCCAAGGAGAGTCTCCCTCTCTGATCACTAAAGAAGCCATAACAACACTAGGTGGGATGCAGCGCTTTATCTCAAAAGGTGATAAAGTTATCATCAAGCCTAACATCGGTTGGGACCGCACACCCGAGCAAGCCGCTTGCACGAACCCGGAAGTTGTCAAAACCCTCGTCGAACTCTGTTTTGATGCTGGCGCCAAAGAAGTCAAAGTCATGGATAATCCATGTAATCCGGCACGAAGAACCTATGTCCGCTCCGGAATACAAAAAGCTGCAAAAAGCGCCGGGGCAGAAGTCCCACTGCCAAACGATCATCATTTGAAGAAGATTCCGATCCATGGCGATTCCCTCAAGGAATGGGAGATCTACTCAGATTTTGTCGAGACGGACAAGATCATCAACGTTCCGATAGCCAAAACGCACAGCCTGTCACGCTTGACCCTGGGAATGAAGAACTGGCTGGGCGCTGTAGGGGGGAACAGGAATCAGCTCCACCAGAATCTCGACCTTGCCATGATAGACCTCGCAGCCTTTTTCAAGCCTGTGCTCACCGTCATGGATGGCTACAGGATTCTCCTCAGGAACGGCCCTCAGGGTGGAAGGCTGTCCGATGTCAAGCTTCATAAAACTGTGGCTGCCGGTGTTGACTATGTCGCCCTGGACGCTGTGGGCGCCTCCTTTTTCGATATCAAACCCGAAGAGCTCCGATTCCTCCAAATTGCCAAAGAAAAAGGCCACGGAGAGATCGACCTGGAGAAATTGATCATTGAAAAAAGAACGATCTAAAAAGTACCGGGCCATACAGAC
>JBATYS010000321.1:0-4396 GCA_049674205.1 Candidatus Aminicenantaceae bacterium | reverse complement strand
AGTGCGACTAAACTCCGCGAGCGCAAAAAATGGAAAAAACAAAGATTCTTGTCGTTGAGGATGAGAGCATTGTCGCAAGGGATATCCGCAACATGTTGCTGGGACTCGGATACGAAGTCACAGCAGTCATCCCCGACGCCAAAGAGGCTGTCAAAAACGCCAAAAAAGAACGGCCGCACCTGGTATTGATGGACATCATGCTTCAGGGCGAAATATCCGGCGTTGAGGCCGCAGACCAGATATACTCGGAATTCAACATTCCTGTGGTCTACCTCACTGCCTTCGCCGACGAAACCACACTCCAGCGAGCCAAAGAAACCGAACCTTTTGGCTATCTGCTCAAACCCTTCGAAGAGAGAGAACTGAAATCCACCATAGAGATCGCCATCTACAAATTCGGTATGGAGATGAAGCTGAAGGAAAGAGAGCGGTGGCTCACCACCATGCTCAAAAGCATCGAGGACGGTGTCATTGCGACGGATAATAAGGGGAACATCACATTCATGAATCCCCTCGCAGAATCCTTATCAGGATGGCAACAGGCGAAAGCGTTGAACAAACCTCTGAACAAAGTCTACAAAATCTTAGACAACAAAAAAGAGATACAGCAATCCATATCCATCAGGGACATCCTCAAAGGAGATGAGTACCGTCTCCCCAGCGATATTGTCCTTGTGTCTAAAATGGGAAAGGCCATTCCTGTGGACCACAGGGCCGCACCGATAACTGACGAATCCGGGAACACGTCGGGTGTCGTTATTGTCTTTAGAGACATCACAAGACAGAAGAAAACCGAAGAAGAGCTCATTCAGAGCTACGATCGGCTTAAGAAGGCCATGGACGGTACGGTTCTGGCCATGGCCTTCACTATCGAGACCAGAGACCCGTACACGGCTGGACACCAGCGCCGGGTGACACAGCTCGCATGTGCTTTGGCGGAGAAGATGGGACTTCCCAAAGATGTTATAGAAGGTGTTCGCATGGCCGGCGACCTTCACGACATCGGCAAGATCTATGTCCCGGCCGAGATCCTCAGCAAGCCGGGCAAGCTCTCTGAGGCCGAGTACAATATCATCAAAACTCATTCCCAGGTTGGTTACGACATACTAAAGACCATCGAATTTCCTTGGCCCATTGCGGACATCGTCCTCCAGCATCACGAACGGATAAACGGAAGCGGATACCCTGCCGGACTTCTCGGCAAGGACATCCTTCTGGAGGCGAGGATCCTCGCTGTGGCAGATGTCACCGAAGCCATGGCTACCCACAGGCCCTATAGGCCTGCCTTGAGTATCGAAGAGGCGTTGGAGGAAATCTCGGAAAACAAGGGAAAACTCTATGATCCAAAGGTTGTGGAGGCCTGCCTCAAGATCTTCGAAGAAGGATTCTCGTTCGAAGAAAAGTGAAAAAACTCTATCTCTATCTCCTGCTTTTCGCTTCCATAATGGCCTTTATTGGGGGCATTGCCCTGTTTATCATTCTGTTCATGCCCGATTTTAACATCTACTGGCTTATTATCTCGCCGATTATTCTTGCCCTCTACCAAGCCCCAGCGGCATACCTTTTTTATTTATACAGAAAAACTAAACACAGAATACAGGCTGAGGGATCCGAACCACCAGGAGAAGACCGGTTATGATGCAGATGAACTGGCTCGACATCGGGATATTTCTCGTTTTTGTGTCATTTGTCGTGGGAGTCAGTCTTTACAAGAGCCGTCAAAAGAAAGAAACAACCGAGGATTACTTCCTCGCTGGTCGAACCCTCTTCTGGTATATGATCGGGTTTTCCCTCATCGCATCCAACATCTCGACAGAACAGTTCGTCGGGATGTCTGGGCAGAGTGCCGGCCATGTGGGGATGGCTGTGGCCAGTTATGAATGGATGGCAGCCATAACGCTTGTTTTCGTTGCTCTCTTCTTCTTGCCTAAATTCCTCAGGTGCGGCATCTTCACGATTCCTGAATATCTGGAACATCGCTACAGCCCGTTACCTCGGGCCATCATGGCCTTTTACACGATGGTGATCTATGTCGCTGTGACGATCGCAGCTGTCCTCTATTCGGGGGGGCTGACACTGCACACCATATTCGGGATGGACCTGGCACAAGCCGTCTGGCTGATCGGGATTATCGCTGCTCTCTACACCACATACGGGGGTTTGCGCGCCGTTGTCTGGGCTGACCTCATCCAGGGATCGGCCTTGATCATCGGAGGGGCCCTGACATTGGTCCTCGGTTTTATAGCAGTCGGCGGAGTGGGGGAATTCTTCCAGACCAATACTGACAGGCTTCACATGATCCTTCCCTCAAATCATTCGGAAATACCCTGGACAGCCCTTATCATAGGTCTTTGGATCCCGAACTTCTATTATTGGGGATTGAACCAATACATCACGCAGCGAACTCTAGCTGCAAGGAGTCTAAAACAGGGACAATTGGGCGTGATCTTTGCTGCGGGATTGAAGCTCCTCATCCCCTTCATAGTTGTCTTCCCGGGGATCATGGCCCTGCAGCTCTACGGTGGAGAGATGGCCACCAGCGACCAAGCCTATCCCTTGCTCATCAAAAACCTCATCCCAGCCGGACTCAAAGGGTTCATGTTTGCAGCCATCTTCGGCGCAGTCATGAGCTCTCTGGACTCGATGCTCAACTCTGCTTCCACCATCTTCACCATGGACATCTACAAGCGCCACATCAAAAAGGACGCCTCATCGAAATCACTGATAAAGATAGGAAGGATCATGACTATGGTCTTTGTCTTTATCGGCTGCCTGATCGCTCCCCAATTGGGCAACCCCAAATTTATGGGTATCTTTCATTACATCCAGGATTTCCAAGGCTACATCTCACCGGGGATCCTGGCCGCTTTTATTTTTGGGCTGTTCATTAAGCGGGCACCATCATCCGCGGCGATTGCGGCATTGATCCTCAATGTCCCGGTTTATGGCATTCTTCACTTCAAAACATTCGACAATATCGTGTTCTTGAATAAAATGGCCATCACCTTCGGAATCCTGATCGCCGTGATGACAGCCATCACACTGTTGAAACCGCTTAGAGAGCCGAAGATCCTTCCAGTAAAAGGTGGGATCGATCTGAAGCCTGCATCGGCGGCTAAATGGTTGGGGCTAGTAGTGGTCCTTGTCACCATCATCCTCTATATCATATTCTGGTAGCGAGAACCCTTGTTCTGAATCCTAAAAAACCTTGTTGAACGGAAGGGATGAATAAGAATTACAATCTTTTCACTGTCTCTCTAGAAATTGTTCGAGCTCCTCTCTTAACCGCATCTGTTCTTCTGCGATCTTTGTCGTGATTTTCATCGCCAGCTCATAATCTCCCAACAAACCACTCTTGAATCGTGCATGTAAGAACTTTTTTTTTCTGTTTTCTTCCATATCCAGAAAAGAAAAAAAATCTTGGGCGATCTCTTCTGTTCTTTTGGCTTCATCATCAGAAACAAAATTGGCCAGTGATAAATATCCGTACTTTAGATGCTCTCGAACATCGTTCTCCTCGGTCATAAGCAAAGCCACTCTTATGGCATTTTTGATCACTTTTTTACTGTAGGGGAGCACCGACTCGGGCACTCCAAATGTGCGATTGGCCGTTCTCTTGAGCACCTTCCCATATTCCTCTATGATATCGAATACAGCGTGTTCAACCTCTTTTCTTTTCATGAAGGCACCTAAAAAGTCCAGAACGTGCTCTTTAAATTGTATTACTGCTATTCCCACTTCTAATCGAGACTAGGATATAGATAAGCGTCACGCGTGTCAAATGAGGGAAGCCAAAATCTATTTTAAGCGTGGATCAATATGGCCAGGCCCGCCGCACTCCGGCGTGTAACACGTGATGTTGAAGAATTCGCATTTCTCCTTACATCCTGGGCACGCCTCTGATGGCATTGCCGCGGTGAAGATAAATCCGCACTTGCCACACTTCCAATATGTTTGATTGCATTCTGGACAGATATCTCCGGTGAACTTCCCGTCTGCGGTGTACCCGCAGTGGGCGCATTCATATTTTTCCTTTTTATTCTCCACGTTCTTCACCTCAAGTTTTATTTCGTTATTCTAGAATAACCGTGGTTAAAAAGTCTCGACAATTCTACCCTCTTCTCCAATTTTCTTACTTTTTCTGAGTATGACAAGCCGACAAGACATTTTGTCTTTTTTACATTTGAAAATCTTGGAATAAAATAATCAACCTCACATCATTTCAGATTTGGACACGGCATCGAGGCAGAGAAAACTTGACAGATGCCATGGGATGAAGAATCAATGATTACCAATTTCAGGAATAAAGGGAACGCTCCCGACGGGATTTGAACCCGTGTCGCCGCCTTGAAAGGGCGGTGTCCTAGGCCAGGCTAGACGACAGGAGCGCGGGGGG
>JBATYS010000320.1:0-13329 GCA_049674205.1 Candidatus Aminicenantaceae bacterium | reverse complement strand
TTAGGGTGGGGTGGGTTGGCCTCAACTCGTGAATAATCCAGGCTTGTTAGCTGTAGCGATTGACGGTTGAGTGAAATCATGCTAAGTTTTTGTTAATGAAGTTTTTAAAAGTTCTCATCAACTCGCTTTTGAGCGGCCTCTTCTTCAGCGGGCTTGTAGCACTGCTGATCCTGAATCTCAACGTCGACCTCGCCTTTGATCTACTCCTGCTTGGACAGTTAACCCTCTTCAACTCTGTGGTCTATGGGATCATCATAGCCTTCCTTGGCATTTTTCTCTTTTTTTTCATCCAGTTCTTTTCCGGAAGGAATTTTAAGATAAGGCTCATTTCCCCCTCGTTTCTAATGATCAGTTTCACACTGATCCTCATCCTCTTCTTGGCTGTGTTCTGGGAAAATTTCAAACATTTCCGAACGTTCTTTACACCCGAGATTGAGACCCTCCTCCGAACCCAATTCATCGTTCTGGTGTTCACTGTTTTCCTGGGGATGCTCCTCTTCTATGGATATCTCTATTATAGAAAGAGCTTTATCTTTTTACTCGTGTACTTTCTCTGTCTCGCTGCAGGTATGACTTATGTCATACACCTCAGGACAACCTTCGCTCCCCCCCCTACGCACGAAAAAGAAGCACGACTCGAAGCCAAGGAGATCACCAAAGGAGTCACCATCATCGGCATGCAAGGAATGAGCTTCGACTTTATCATTCCCCTTGTCAACGAAGATAAACTCCCCAATTTTGCATGGCTTATGGAGGAAGGAAGTTGGGGACGGCTCACAAACTTCTCTCCCAATGATCCAATAATCCTCAACTCATCCTTTAACACCGGGAAACTTCCTTCCCAACATCTCCAACTGTCTCCCACCAAGTACAAATTTCGCCATATAAAACAGGAGATCAGTGTTGTCCCCCGTTTTATCCTCTACCGACAGATCGAAAGATTGGATATTCTCCGATCAAATGCGCACGCTCCTCGACAGATACTCAAGGATATTTGGGAAATTTTCGATGACAACAAGATAACATTCATCAAAGAAGACCGGCCCTACTGTGTGAACGTAGATTCTCCATCGGAAAATACAGAATCTCTATTCAACAGGTTTTACAAAGACTACAAATTCGAGAACAACGCCATCTTGGATCACCTCCAGCATGCACTCCTCTCAGACATCGACTGTGAGGAAAAATTCAATCAAACAAAGAACGAACTCCAACCTCAGCTGTCCTATCTGCTGTTGAGTGGATTGAACCTTGCGGAATCCTATTTCTATAAATATAATTTTCCCGACTTATTCGGCGATATCGACCAGGAGGAGATCTCCAAATTCAGCTCTGTCATCGAAAATTACTACAAGCTTTATGATCAGATCATCGGTAAACATCTGGCCACAATGAAAGAGGACGAACTTCTGATCGTCTACTCTTCCCATGGGATCGAACCTCTCCCCATATGGAAAAGAATGGTGCACTGGATATTCGGAGACAAAGATATTTCGGCCTACCATGAAAACGGTCCCGAAGGTGTGATCTTCTTCTACGGAAAAGACATCATTCGAGGAAGGCATATCGAAGAGATCCGACTCATCGATATCGCCCCGACACTCCTCAATTATCTCGAACTGCCCGTGGGTAAAGATATGGATGGGATCGTCAACAGCACGATGTTCATGGAAGGTTTCAAGGTCGAAAACCCGGTCCTCTACATCACTTCCTACGAAGAGGTCGAGATCAAAGCTCCTGAAGAATAAATCAATGGATGATGCGGAGAAGGCGGTTCCACCGCGCCTTCGGTATAAACCGCGCGAATTTTTCCAGACGCTCGCGGAAGCCCGTTTTCTGCCAGGCATCCTTTTCCGCATCGTAGGAAAAATAGATGACCCAGGGTCTTCCCTTGATGTAGCTGAGCGGTAAAAAACCCCAGTACCGGCTGTCATAGCTGTTGTCGCGATTATCCCCCATCGCTAAACACTGCCCGGCGGGGACTTCCATCGGGCCGAAATTATCCCTGATGGCGTCATCATACTGGTAATACTCGCTGTTTTTTATGACTTGATTGTCCAAATGAACTTTGTAGTTCTCTGCGATAGGCTTATCGTTCACAAAGACTTGCTTATCCCTGATCTCTACTTTTTCCCCTTCAAGCGCGATCACACGCTTCACAAAGTCCTTCTGCATCTCTCTGGGATACTTAAAAACGATGATGTCGTGCCTCTCGATCTCCTTTCCGGGAAGGACTAATTTTTCCCAGCCAAAATACGGTTTGGCATAAGCCATTTTATTGACCAGAAGAAAATCGCCGACGAGGAGAGTGGGTTCCATCGATCCTGTGGGGATCTGAAAAGCCTGGACCACAAAAGTCATCACAAAAAAAACAAATATGGCCGTTTCAGCGATCAACTCAAAATATTCGCGAAAAACACTTTTTTCTCTTGGTTCCTTCTCTTTTTTCTTTTTTTTCATGTTAAATCCAGAATGAAACACTTAATATAACCAAAAACACAAAATTCATCAATATGGTTGCCTTGACTGCAGCGAGAAATTCACCCCAGTTTTCCAGGTTCTGCCTGCCGGCCTTGAAGGCCATAAAAGAAAATGGGAGCGAGATCATAACCAGAAGCGACCAGAGAGGCCACCCTCCAAAAAGGATCCCGAGCACAACGATCACATAACAACTCATAGCGAGGAACAAATAGATATAAAGACTCTTCTCGAATCCAAACTGGATCACCCATGTTTTCCTACCTACGGATCGATCTGCATCTCGGTCGGCAAACTCGTTGATCAACAGAACGAGCGTGGTCAAGATGCCCGAGGGCACAGATACGACTAACGGCCAGTACGATTGGAAACTCCCGGCCTGAACATAGTAGGCACCCAAGACGATCAGGGGCCCCCATGATAGAAAAATGGCGATCTCCCCCAATCCCTTGTTCACCAGTTGGAATGGGAATCCATTGTAACTATATATAAAAAGGAGTGCTAAAATCCCGATGATCAAAATGACATTCCCCCCAGAGACAAAATTCAGGTAGAGCCCGATGATAGACCCGGCAGCAGCAAAGATCAAGGAAACGGCAAGCGCCTCATTGGGCGAAACAAAACCCTCCAGGAGTATCCGGCTTCCCCCGGAAAAAGGAGCCGTGCCGCTGATGTTGGCCGCATCATTTCCGCTCTTGAAATCAAAGTAGTCGTTAGCCACATTCGTGGCGATGTGAAAAAAACAGGCCCCCAGAAGTGTCAGGATAAAATGACCGAGATGGAACCGCCCTGTCGACCAGGTGGCAAAGGCCGATCCCAGAAGAACAGCACCTATGGTCACCGTCATGAATGGCAGTCGCAACAGCATCATTATGGCTTTGCTTTTTTTCATTACCTTTACACCTTAGATATTATAAAGAGGTTTATTATAAAGTATTCCTGTGAATAATCAACCTTCTTTCGTTTCGATCGTTAAATGTGAGATGTAAAACATGAGACGCCAAACGATAGATGTAGGGACCATTTCCCAAACGGTCCGCTCGGGGAGCTGACCCTACATCTCTTTGTTTACTGTTTACGCTTCTATTGTTAAGATATAAGAAAGATGAATTTTACGATATTCGGCTATCCCAAAACAGGTAAGACCACTCTATTCAATCTTCTCACTGGCGCCAAGATCGAGGTCCAAACGTACGAAACCGGGAAAAAAGAACCGAACCTCAGGACTTGCCCTGTTCCCGACCTTAGATTGGACAAGATCTCGAACCTATATCCCGACAAAGAGAAAAAGCCAGCAACAGTGGATTACATCGACCTGGCGGGGATCTCATATGGCGAGGTGAAAAACGAATCCTACCTGAGCTATTTGAGAAAAGCCGATGGGCTGGCCCATGTCGTCCGTGCCTTTGTCGATGAGAGCATCCCACATCACAAAGACGAGATCGATGCCGCTGAAGATATCCGGACTATGGAGCAAGAGATCATTCTGGCAGACCTCCTATCGGTCGAGTCCCGGATGGAAAAGCTCAAGAAAGAACTCAAAGGGGCGAAGAATCCTGACGGAGAAAGGGAGATGGAATGGCTCACCTCGCTTCATACCAACCTCGAGGAGGGAAAAGCCATCCGTGAGCTCATCCTATCCCCTGCAGAAGAAAAGCTTTTCCGAAGCTTTGCCTTTCTGAGTCAAAAGCCTCTATTCCACATGATTAACGTGGACGAGAAAGACATCGGCCTCATCGAAACTCCGGAAAAGATCTTTTCATCGGACCAAAAAGGGATCGCCACCCTTGCCTTATGTGGAAGGATCGAAATGGAAATCCTCGAGCTCGATGAGGAGGAAAAAGATGTATTCCTGGAGGAATACGGATTCAAAGAGCTCAGCGCACCCAAGTTTTTAAAATCCTCCTACAACCTCCTGAATGTGATCACTTTTTTTTCCATCGGGAAAGAAGAAGTCAAGGCTTGGACGATCCCAAAGGGTACGCCTGCTTTGCATGCGGCAGGCATCATCCACTCGGATATCGAGAAAGGATTTATCCGGGCTGAGGTCATCGGCTGGGAGGAGCTTTGCAATTTTGGGTCATTCCAAACCGCCAAAGAAAACGCCGCTATCCGCCTCGAAGGCAAAGACTACACGGTGCGGGACGGAGATGTCATTTACTTTCGTTTTGCGAAGTGAGCGCAAGACAAACGAAAGAGAGCGAAAAATGAAGAAATCTTTCAAGATCACAGCCAAAGATGAAGATACATCGGCACGAACAGGGATAATCAAGACCGCACACGGGGACATTCGGACTCCCGCTTTTGCACCGGTCGCAAGTCAGGGCACTGTCAAGGCTCTACCGCACAACCTCGTTAAAGATTTGGGAGCTGACCTCATACTCGTCAACGCATACCATCTTTATCTCCGCCCCGGTCTGGAAACGATAAGCGAGATGGGGGGAATCCATTCTTTTATCTCCTGGGACAAGCCCATTCTCTCAGACAGCGGAGGATTCCAGATCTACAGTCTCACTCCTCTGGTCAAAGTCAAAAGGTCGGGTGTTCAATTCGCCTCACATTTCGACGGGACCAAGATCTTTCTGACACCCGAGGATGTCGTTGACATTCAGTATTATTTAGGGACAGACATCATGATGGCTTTGGATTATTTCCTCCCCTATCCTTCATCCAAAGAGGACATGCGGAATGCCGTGGAGCTCACCTCTCACTGGGCCGAACGCTCTAAAAAACAATTTCTCACGCGGGATTCCTCCCAGCTTCTTTGGGGCATCACACAGGGAAGTGTGGACTGGGAGTTAAGGAAAAAGAGCACCGAAGAATTGATGGCCATGGACTTCGACGGTTATGCACTGGGAGGTCTCGGGATAGGTGAGCCTAAATCCCAATTCATGGAGATCGTGGAGAAATCCAACGCCCTGCTCCCCAAAGAGAAACCTCGCTACCTCATGGGAATCGGATACATCAAGGACATACTGGAAGCTGTGGAAAGGGGCGTCGATTTTTTTGACTGCGTCTTACCGACACGCAATGCCAGGAACGGAACGATCTTCACTAGCCAAGGAAAACTCGTTATTAAAAACAAAAAATACGAGACGGACGAGCGTCCTCTCGACGGGAATTGTTCCTGCTACACCTGCACTAACTTTTCCAGAGCCTACCTGCGGCATCTTTACGAGAGAAACGAGATCACCTCTGCCATATTGAACACCATCCACAACCTGCATTTTTATCTTGACATATTCGAAAAAATTAGGCAAGCTATCCAAAATAATTTGTACAAGAATTTGAAAAAAAAGTTGATAGATATCAACACAGAGGACGACATCGAATGATTTTAGCAACACTCATGACTTTCAGCGAACAAGCCCCGGGCGGAGCCGGTCAAGGAAGTTTCATCACAGCGCTTGTTCCTTTTATCTTGGTATTCGTAATCTTCTATCTGCTCATCATCATGCCCTCACGCAAAAAGCAGAAAAAGCACCAGGAGATGGTGGGTCAACTCAAAGCGGGTGATAAAATTGTCACAAGCGGGGGCATATACGGTACGGTGATGGGGACGAAGGAGGACCGAATAGAGATCAAGATCTCGTCCAATGTCAAGATCGACATTACCAAAACCGCTGTTGCAGCAATTCTAGGACAAAAGAAAGACAAAAAATAATCAAGAATTCAGGATTCTGAAGTAGGGGTAAAGTTTAAAGGAATTCGAAAATAGAATCATATCGATGAAAAAAAACATACAGTGGAGACTCCTTGTTGTATTGGCCGTCCTCGCACTGTCCATGTATCTCGCCTACCCTCCCAGTAAGATCCCTCTCGGCCTAGACCTTTCCGGAGGGATGCACTTAGTGCTGCAGGTTGAGACCGGTGATGCGATCAATGCGGAAACAGACAACGAGATCCTTCGCCTCGAAGAACAGTTGAAAAAAGAGAACTTGACCTATGAGAGGATATCTAAAAGCGAAGACCGGGTTGGGCGATTCACCATCCAGAACTTTGACGTTCAGAGAGAACGAGAACTCCGCGATCTGCTGGATGAATCTTACACAGAATGGGATTATTCCGTTGTAGGAGCTAATTTTGTCCTCGACATAAAATCGAACGTCTCCTTCTATCTTCGCGACCAGGCGGTTCGACAATCTGAAGAGACGATCTGGAACCGCGTAGATGAGCTCGGTCTTACAGAGCCCACGATCCAGAGACAGGGAGGGGCTGGAGGAGACCGCATCATTGTGGAACTTCCGGGAGTGGACAATCCAGAGCGGGTGAAGAACATTCTGAAAACCACAGCTCTTCTCGAATGGAAACTGGTTACCGGAGGCCCTGCTCCTACAGAAGAAGCCCTTCTCGAACCACACGGAGGTCTTGTTCCCGAAGACATGCAGGTCGTCAAAGGGGACCCGAAAAGGACCCAAGGAGGATATTACCTCCTTAGCAGAGTAGCGAGTGTCACTGGCCAGGATATCCGGATGGCGCGCCGGTCGATCGATCAATGGAACAGTCCTGCCGTATCTTTCACTCTGGATCCGGATGGGTCGCGGAGGTTCGGCAAAACCACAACGGATCATCAGGGTGAGAACCTAGCCATAATTCTGGATGGCCGCGTGCAATCTGCTCCCGTTATCGAGGACCGGATCACAACAGGAAGCGGGATCATCCGAGGAGGATATACGATCGAGGAGGCTGATGACTTGGCTCTGGTCTTGAGAGCTGGGGCAATGCCCGCAAATATCAAATACCTGGAAGAACGGACCATCGGACCCTCCCTTGGAGCCGACTCCATCCGCAAGGGTATGACTTCCATCATCATAGCCCTCACACTCATTCTTGTTTTTATGGTTTTCTATTACAGATTGGCCGGAGTGAACGCGGTCATCGCTCTTGTGTTTAACGTGATCATCCTTATGGGAGCGCTGGCTTATTTCCACGCGAGCCTCACGCTGCCTGGAATAGCCGGTATCATTTTGACTATCGGGATGGCAGTGGATGCCAATGTGCTTGTCTTCGAACGCATCAGAGAAGAACTCGCTCAAGGAAAAAGTATCCTCAGTTCGATCTCGGCGGGATTTTCCAGGGCGTACCGGACGATTCTGGATGCCAATGTAACAACCATCATCGCCGCTATCTTTCTCTTCCAATTCGGTACAGGCCCCATTCGAGGGTTTGCTGTCACCCTTATCATCGGAATTACCGCGAGCATGTTTACAGCGATATTCGTTTCGAGGTTGATTTTTGACATCTCTTACTCGAAGCGGAAAAAAAGAGATAAATTGAGCATATAAGATGCAGATATTCAAGAAACCCAACTTTAACTTTATGAAGTATAAGTATGTTGCTCTGGGTTTCTCTGCGATCATCATTATCATAGGCCTCCTCAATATCAATTTTGGAAAAGGCCTTACCCCAGGGATCGATTTTGCTGGGGGGGCTCTAGTCCGTATCAAATTCAGTGAACCCATGCCTGTCTCCGATATCAGACAAGCACTGGCCATGGCTGATCTTGGGGCAAGCAAGATCCAAGCAGTGGGTGACACACAATCAGAGTACATGATCCGCACGATGCAAGCGACAGAAGACGAACAACAGAACCAGGACATCGAGGCCCATGAGATCATGAGTCAGAGAGTTGTGGATGTATTGCGTGGAGAGGATGAGAAGGCAGCCCTTGATAGCGGAAAGATCGACCTGAACAGTGTCGATGAAGGAGTTCTCTCGCGGCTGATCGCAACAGACTTCCCGGATGAGGCCGAAGATACTGCGCGACGGATCATTGCTTTCCGCGTGGCAAACGGCATCATCGCCGGATATGAACAGATCGAACAAGAGGTCGGCATCAGCAGCGACATCGTCCGATCCCTCCAAGCCAAGACGATCCTCAGCCGATTAGCAGTCCTGAGCAGAGAATCTGTGGGCCCCCAGGTCGGATTCGACCTCCGACGAAAAGCGACCCAAGCGACTGTCTGGGCTTTGATCGGGATGCTCATCTACATTGGAATACGGTTCAAATTTGCTTACGGCGTCGCAGCGATCTTGACCCTCACGCATGACGTTCTGGTCACCATCGGTATTTTTTCTCTGACCAACAGAGAGATCAACCTGCCTGTGATCGCAGCGATCCTGACTATTGTCGGATATTCTTTGAACGATACGATCGTTATTTTTGATAGAGTGCGCGATAACATCAAGATTCTCAGGAAAAAAGAGTTCGAGCAGTTACTGGATGCAAGCATCAACCAGACCCTCAGCCGAACAATCATCACGTCTGGAACGACTTTCTTTACCGTGGCTGCGCTGTTTTTTTTCGGGGGAAAGGTCATCAACGATTTTGCATTTACCATGATGATCGGAGTCATTGTTGGAACCTACTCCTCGATCTACCAATCCTGTTCGATCCTCTTCTTCTGGAAGAAATTCTTCAAACCGAAAAAAGGCATGGGAAAATGATTTTTTGGCTTGTCAAAAGTTCAGTTTTTGTTTATACTCATCTATTATCTGAGGAAATAATTTAAACAAGAGGTAAAAGAAAATGGCTGAAAACACAAAGCCGAAGGGAAAAGAAAAAGTTCCGGAAATGTTTGCAGATTCCTTTTTCATTGCGGAAAAAGGATATGGCAGAAAAACCATCGCATTCCTCGTTTCTTTTCTTTTCTTCGTGGCCGTCGGTGCAGCTATGATTATAGTTCCTCTTCTGAATCCCTCTGATGTTCCTCAAGTGGAAGTCTACAGTGCATTCCTCGCTCCTCCACCACCACCTCCACCGCCTCCACCACCACCAGCTAAGAGAAGGAGCCAAGCCCGCACCAGAACCCGCATCAAACCCGTACAGGCTCAGACCACCATCAAGCCAGGACAACTCATCGCACCTGTGGAGATCCCTGATGAGATCGCCGAAGAAGAACTCTCCGACATCGGGATCGAAGGCGGAGTCGAAGGTGGAGTCGAAGGTGGAGTCGTCGGCGGTGTCCTCGGTGGCATCGTCGGTGGAGTGCTCGGCGGTGTCGTCGGTGAAGTCGAAGCTCCTGTGAGGGCTGTCGGTGAGATCAAACCGCCAAGACTCGTCAAGCGGGTCGACCCCACTTATCCTGAGATCGCAAGACAGGCCCGAGTGGAGGGTGTTGTCATCGTTGAAGCGACCACCGATATCTACGGCCGCGTCCAGAGGGTTAAAGTCCTCAGGTCCATCCCACTTCTTGACCAGTCTGCCATCGACGCTGTGCGTCAGTGGGTCTATGAGCCCATGGTCATCAACGGCCGCCCAAGAGGTGTTATCTTTACCGTAACCGTACGGTTTCAATTAAAATAATAAAGAAAAGCTATAAATGGCTTTCGATTTTTAAAAGGAGGTACTTAAAATGCAATTTGGTCTCATTGAAATGTGGCAGGCTATGGGATTTATAGCCAAATCAGTTGCTATGATACTCATTTTCCTATCAGTGGTCGCCATCTATCTCTTCGTTGAAAGGCAGATCGTTTACACAAGAACAAAGACGAAATCAAAGAAGATTGCCCCAAAACTCGCCGAGTTGCTGAAATCCGGGAACATCCAGGAAGCCCTGACTCTTTCTAGTAAGAAAGAAAACAAGGGAAGCCATTTAGCCCGAGTGACTGCAGCAGGTGTCAGAGAATTCATGGAAGGTGACCAAGCTGGCTTGAACCTTGACCAGCAGGTTGCGTCTGCACAAAGAGGTATGGACAGAGGGGCAGTTATCTTTTCTCAAGAGTTGAAGAGGGGTCTGAACACAGTTGCTACGATCGCAACATCTGCTCCGTTCATCGGGCTGTTTGGAACGATCTTTGGTATTATCAATGCGTTCCGTGGCATGGCTCTGACTGGTTCAGGTGGGATCGGTGCTGTGGCGGCCGGTATCGCTGAGGCCCTGATCACAACAGCCTTTGGAATCGGTGTTGCTATTATCGCCCTCTGGTGCTACAACTTCTTGAACACAAGGGCTGAGGTCATTGGCGCTGAGATGTCCAATACCGCCTCTGAAGTCGTTGACTTCTTCGTCAGGAGAGAAAGTCAAAAAGGCTGAGAACAATAATCCTTCGAAATAAACACTAAAGGGGAGAAAAATGGGAGTTTCAATTCCTGGTAAAGATGCCGGCGCTGTTTCATCAGAACCTAATGTCGTTCCTCTCTGTGATGTTCTTCTTGTTCTTCTCATCATCTTTATGGTTGTGACACCACTCGTTCAAAAAGGAGTTGATGTCCGACTTCCTTCCGCCCTCAACACCATAGACATGCCTGAAAACCCGGAAGTCATCCTGCACATCAGAAGAGACGGTGCCCTCTACTTGAACGAAAAGCAGGTCCAGATGGACAGTCTCGCAGCTCTATTGGAAGAGGCCTTTTTGGCTGCTAGCGATAAAAAACTCTACCTGAGAGCCGATGGGGAGCTAGAGTACGGCAACATCGTGGATGTCATCGAGATCATGAAGGACGCAGGCGTAGAAATCGTAGGCATTATCGCGGATAAGAAAACAGAAAGAATTGATTAGGGGTACTTCAGCACCTGTACAATTCCAGGTTTAACTAAAAGCTATAAGTTATCGACCGACACCAAAGGGTAAGAAAGATAAGCTTGAATATCTTCCTTATCCTTTGGTTCTTTTTTTAGGATTTTTTTCCAAACTTCCCCACTCTCCATACAAAAGTACACGGGTATTTCTTTGCCTGTTTTCCTTAGAAATTTGACGAAGTTCTTGTAGAGTTGGATACGGAGAGGCTTAAAATAACGGAATTTCCCGTCTTTCCCGCGGATGAGCTCTTCATATAGGATTCGGCTTTGAGGGAACCTTTTGGAGATGACCTCTTTGAGAGGGGGCGGAAACCTAAGGCTACCCAAGCTGATCCAAGCTATTTTCTGAGCATCAATTTTTGTGAGCATCTGATCCACAACTTGGGCATAACCCTCTTCCCATCCGGGATAACGAATGATGGGATCAAAATGAAACGCAACCCTGTATCCTCTCTTCATGACCGAATGAGCGGCCTCCAATCTCTCCACAATAGATGGAGCTCCTTTTTCCTCCTCTTGAGCGATCTTTTCGGAGTTGAGAGACCAGGCGATGACAATGTTCTCAGACGGGGGACTCTCAAGCACATTAGAGATGTTCGTGGTTTTTGTCTTGAGCTCAAAGAGCACATTTTTTCTCTCTCTAAAATAACCGAGCATTTCTTTGGAACGGTCCGTAAGGTGGTCCAACACCAAGGAATCCCCCAATTCGCCTGTACCGATGCGGATGATTTGGTGACGGAGTCTAGACAGGAAGAGATCAATTTGACGCCACAGGTGCTCAGTGTTGACATGGACTGTGATCAATGGACTGTCCAGATAATTTTGGAGAATGCAGTATGTACAATCCAGGGGGCAGTTGAGATCAGTGTTGATGATGAAATAATTACACCCGACATATCCCGGCGTGCAGGGGCAGGGCTTCACAAACGCTCCTTTTTGTTGAGTAATGAAAAGAGTCTTTTTCCCTGAAAGGAGAGGATCTTTTCTGGCACCGAAATCGGCGATCAAATCTTGAGCATTCTCAATAATCTCAGTTGGAATATGGCCTGCCCTTTCCAGGATTTTTTCTGTGAGGGGAAAATTGAGGCTTTTCTTTTGGATGAATATTTTTTCCGGGAAATAGAGATCACTCATCTTTTTTTTCCGGTGAAAATTTCAGTAACCGCGAGATCTTCTCATCCGAAGCCAGTTGGTTGAGTTTGGTCAGATTCTTCCGGTATTCGTCCAAATCTTTAAAAGTGAAATGAACCGTGAACTCTTCTCCCTCAAAAAACGGGGACGGTTCTATTTTTATATCGTTCGGCCATTCCAGGTCTTTTTTATGGGATTTGAACATGTCTTTCCAAGTCGAAAGTGTAGGATATCTTTTTCTCTGGATCAGGTTTCTGATCTCCTCGGCTTTTTGGAGTGGGGAGAGATTTTGGTCAGAGGCAATTCCATGAACATCCTCGCCAGTGAGGATATTTTGGATGGGGATACGATCTCTTTTGGCGATCTCCAAAAGGTTCTGCAGGAGCTCTCTCCGTTTGTTCTGTCCCAGAGGATGGAGGAAAAACAAAAGGAGACGCCGTTCCTCTTCGCTGTATTCGGTCAAAAGCTGGACGACAGGAAACACCATGTTCTTTGAATGGATGGCTGCTTTTGTCTCAGGGTCTAGAGCAGCGATACGAAGGTAGGTGTCCAAATGGTTCAGCGTCTGCGGAATTTCCAGACGGAACAAGTGGTCTTTAACAACACCTTTTTCAGGGATACCCAATTGGATCAGCCGACTCAGGATCTGAGCCTTTTCAAGAAGCGTGAAAGGTCTGAACGCCAAATTTTCTTCCAGTCCCAATCGGAATGCCTCAAAATCGTCTTGGCCCTCAAAAACAAAACATGGGATGGAGGGCAGGTCAAGGCTTTGACAGGCCAGAACTCTCTTCCAGCCTGTCACGATGATGGCATCTCCCTCTCTATAAGTGATGACAGGTGGGTGGATGAGACCGATCTCCGAGATGGAATGGATGAGCGCAAAAAGATCGGAATAATACGAAATGCGGAATCTCTCGTCCTTGATATTTATTGTGTCCAGCTTGATATCCTCTGATCTCATGGACAATATTGTATCTCATTGTATGATATGATTCTATAGGTTTGGAGCTCCCACCAATGATACAGGGTCCACTCTCCGAGCAAGCCGCTAAAGGGGGACTGTCACCTTTTCCAGGGGTAATAAAAATTGGTGCCAGTCCCCTATTTTGGATCGAATCTCCAAACAATATAATTGGCTATTGTAATGAACATCTATTTTTGTTATCTATTCTTCGAAAGTTATGAAAAGCAAAAAAGA
>JBATYS010000319.1:0-16703 GCA_049674205.1 Candidatus Aminicenantaceae bacterium | reverse complement strand
GAGGCATTGCTCAAGCAAAAGGAAGAGGGACTGCTCCGTAAGATCGTTGGTTTCGAGATCCTGGGACGGGGGATTGCCAGGCCTCACTATTCCGTGTTTGTAAATGGCGGGAAAGTTTCGGAAGTGAACTCAGGATCGTATTCTCCCTATCTCAAAAAGAGCGTAGGATTGACCTATCTCCCCATCGAACACACTGAAGAGGGTACAGAGCTCGAGGTGGAGATCCGAGGAAGTCTTGTCAAAGCAAAAGTGATTCCTCTTCCATTCTATAAACGCGACTACTGATTGATGTTATGAACCGTTAACTGTAAACGGTCAAGTGGAATTAACTGGCTTGATTTTAAACAAATATTGGCTTTTTGCATGAAATCTTTTTACATTATACTTTTCACGTTTTACGATAAAGGTGAGGAGGAGAGAGATGTATCCTGAAGAATATCACTATACGAAGGATCATGAGTGGATCAAAGTCGAAAATGATGAAGCGGTTGTGGGGATCACAGATTTTGCCCAGAAACAGCTGGGAGATGTGGTCTATGTGGAACTGCCGCAAGTCGGCACGGTTTTTGAGTCCCATCAATCGCTCGGTGTCATCGAATCCGTGAAAGCTGTCTCGGACATTTATTCCCCAATTTCTGGCGAAGTTGTTGCCGCCAATGAGGAATTGGATGGGTCTCCTGAGATGGTGAACGAAGACCCCCACGGGAAAGGCTGGATCGTTCGGCTGAAGTTGAAAGATGAAGCCGAGATCGAGAAATTGATGTCTGCAACCGAATATGAGAAATTTTTGGAGGGTCTGGAAGACTAGAAATCCAGAATATTATGCATTTAGACAGATAGGTTCGAAATATGAGTTATATATCGTTAAGTGATAAAGATAAAAAGGACATGCTGAAAAGAATCGGACTCTCTTCGCTCAAAGAACTTTTTCTCACGATTCCTGAAGATGTCAAATTAAACAGAGACCTCAACATCCCTGGCTCAAAAACAGAATCAGAGCTTATCTCTTATTTTGAGAGCCTGAGCAAGAAGAACACGGGAAGTGATTACCTTTCTTTTTTGGGTGGTGGAGCCTATCCGCACATCATTCCCTTTCTGGTCGACTATCTCAGCAGCCGGGGGGAATTCGTCAGTCCCTATACGCCTTACCAGCCAGAAGTGAGTCAAGGAACTCTTCAGGTTATTTTTGAATTCCAGACTTTGATCTGCCAGTTGACTGGTATGGACATTGCAAATGCGTCCATGTATGAAGGAGCCTCGGGCGCAGCTGAGGCAGTGTTAATGGGCCATAGACTCAAAGGTAAGCCCAAAGTTCTTTTAGCGGGTCCTGTTCATCCCCAATACCAAGAAGTGATAAACACCTACACAAAAAATCTGGGGATTCTGGTGGAAGACGTCCCGTATACAGATGATGGTTCCGTGGATCTCGATGAGCTGGAACAAAAAATGGATGACCAAACATCTGCAATCGTTACCCAGTCCCCCAACTTTTTTGGAGTGATCGAAGACCTCGAAAAAATTTCGGGAATTGCCCATAAAAATGAAGCGTTATCTGTAGTCGTCATATCTGAACCTGTTTCTCTAGGCCTTTTGGAACCACCCGGAAGCCTGGGAGCTGATATTGTCACAGGAGAGGCCCAATCTTTCGGGATTCCGCTGAGTTATGGAGGTCCATACTTGGGATTTATGGCGTGTAACCAGGAATTTATTCGTCAGTTTCCTGGTCGAATTGCCGGAGAGACTGTGGATGTTGAAGACAGAAGAGGATACGTCCTGACATTATCTACGAGGGAACAGCATATCAGGCGGGAGAAAGCCACATCCAATATCTGCACAAACCAGGCTTTGTGCGCTCTGAGGGCTACCATTTTCCTGGAAACGTTGGGGAAGGACGGCATCAGGGAGCTGGCCTTGCAGAATATCCAAAAGGCGAATTACACACTTGAAGAATGCTGCAAAATCGCTGGTGTTCAAAAAAAGTTCAGCGGGGCCATTTTTAATGAATTTGTTTTAGAGTTTGGTAAACCTGCTGCTTCGGTGAATCAATTTTTGTTGGACAAAGGCATCATCGGAGGGCTTGATCTGGATCCATTCTTCCCAGAGCTAAAAAATTGTGCTCTTTTCTGCGTGACAGAGACACACACCAAAGACAAGATCGATCGATTGGTCAAAGGAATAGAGGAGGCAATGTAATGCCTGTTCCCCAGACGGGCCATTCATTTGTGAGAGAATCATGATAAGAGAACTTTTAATTTTTGAGATGAGCGATGAGGGGAAAAAGGCCTATCGTTTGCCCGAGCTTGATGTGCCTGAAAACAAGGATGTCCTTAAAGGGATACGAACGAGAGAGGGGGTAGAGGATTTTCCGCAGGTAGCCGAGATTGAAGTTGTTAGGCATTTTACGCGCCTGTCGCGAACAAATTTCTGTATAGATGTGGGACTATATCCCCTCGGTTCTTGCACGATGAAGTACAACCCCAAGGTCAACGAAAAAATTGCAGCTTTCTCTGGATTTTCACACGCACATCCTTTCGCGCCCCATGAGCTTGTCCAAGGGAACTTAGAAATTCTCAAAACAGCAGAGGAATATCTGATTGAAATAGCGGGTATGGATTCATTCTCTCTGCAGCCCTCAGCGGGTGCGCAGGGAGAGCTTGTCGGAATGATGCTCATCCGGGCCTATCTCGAGGATAAAGGAAATCCCCGAAAAATCGTTCTGATTCCGGATTCGGCGCACGGGACAAATCCATCCAGTGCACATCTCTGCGGTTACCGTGTGCAAGAGATAAAATCCAATGAGCGCGGCACTGTTGATGTGGAAGACCTTGCTCGAGTAATGACGGATGACGTGGCTGCGTTGATGATAACTAATCCGAATACCCTGGGTGTCTTTGAATCCGATATCATAAAGATATGTGAGATAGTCCATGGCAAGGGAGGCCTTGTGTACATGGATGGTGCCAACATGAATGCTCTCGTAGGAGAGTGCCGTCCTGGAGACATGGGAGTGGATGTGATCCACATCAATTTGCACAAGACGTTCTCAACTCCTCATGGTGGAGGAGGTCCGGGAGCAGGACCTGTGGGCGTGAAAAAGGTGCTCGAGCCCTACCTCCCCATCCCGGTGATCGAGAGAAAAGAGGATTCTTCTCTTTATTTTAATCTCGACAGGCCGAAGAGTATCGGAAGGGTCCGGAGTTTCTACGGGAACTTCCTTGTTGTGGTTAGAGCGCTGGCTTATATCCTTTCTTTGGGCCCCAATGGACTGAGAGAGGTCGCCGAGATCGCTGTGTTGAATGCCAATTATATCCGGAAAAGCCTGGAAGGGGAGTATCATCTCAAGTACAAAACTCCCACACTCCATGAGTGTGTCTTTTCGGACAAATTCCAGAAAGAGTACGGTGTGCAGAACATCGATATCGCCAAAAGACTGATCGATTTTGGAGTGCATCCTCCGACGATGTCCTTCCCTCTTATTGTGGCAGGAGCTTTGATGATCGAGCCCACTGAAACAGAGAGCAAACGAGATTTGGACCTCTTCATCGAGGCTATGAAACAGATTGCGAGGGAAGCTCGGGATAATCCAGAGATTCTGAAGGAGGCACCCCGCACAGCATATGTCCGTCGGCTGAATGAAACCCAAGCTGCACGGAATCCAATTCTTCGCTGGACACCCAAAGAAAGTGATCTTTCTAAAGATCAATAGAGAACTTATGCAAAAACAAAGACAGCTGAATCATGTAATGTGAAAAAATGTCGATCCAAAAATTAATAATGGACCTCCAGAAATTCTGGGCTGCCCAAGGATGTTATCTGGCTCAATCCTACGACCTTGAAGTGGGGGCAGGGACCATGACTCCGGACACTTTTTTTAGAGTGCTGGATAAAAAACCTTGGAGAGTGGCCTATGTGCAGCCTTCACGGAGGCCCACCGATGGAAGGTTCGGATTAAATCCTCATCGTGTTCAGAAGCATTTTCAATATCAGGTTATCATGAAACCATCGCCTGCAAATATCCAGGATCTGTATTTGAAGAGCCTGACCTCTTTGGGCATATCTCTTGAGGATCACGACCTGCGGTTCGACGAAGACAATTGGGAATCCCCGACGATAGGGGCCTGGGGAGTCGGGTGGCAGGTGTTATTGGATGGATTGGAGATCACACAGTTCACATATTTTCAACAAGCCGGCGGGATCGATACATTCCCTGTTCCCGTTGAGATCACTTACGGATTGGAACGACTGGAAATGTTTCTTGAAGGCAAGGACAATATGTATGACCTCAATTGGTCTGAAGATGTAACGTACCGGGATCTGAGATTCGTCGAAGAGAGAGAGTTTTCAGAATACAATTTTAATCAGGCCGATGTGAAACTCCTAAAAAAATCCTTCGACATGAACATCAGGGAAGGACAAAAAATGATCGATAAAGATCTGCTCCTCCCGGGATACGACATCAGTCTCAAATGCTCCCATCTTTTTAATCTCTTGGATTCAAGAGGTGCCATCAGCGTTACAGAAAGAGTAAAAATGATCTCCCAGATCAGGATCCTCGTCAATCAGATCGCCGAACAATACACATCTCGAGAGGAATCACTCTGATGGAATTTTTTCTGGAGATCAACACCGAAGAGATGCCGTCATCCCACATTAAAAGTGGGCTTTCCCAGCTGGAAGATAAATTGAAAGAGGCTCTTCGTTCCTCGAGCATTACTTTTTCCCAGATGAATAGTTATGGAACCTGCCGAAGGCTCGTGGTCGTCGGAAACTTTGCGCCAGAGCAGAAAGACCGGGTGGAGGATATCATCGGTCCCCCCAGAACAGCGGCATTTGATGAGGAGGGTGTTCCAAGCCCTGCCGCTGTTGGATTTGCCAATAAACATGGTCTGAGTGTCGAAAAATTAGTCGTGCTCAAAACAGAGAGAGGGGAGTATGTCGGGGCGAAAAAGATCACCAAGGGTGTTCCTACTGAGGATATTTTAAAGGAGAGTCTCCCAAAAATCATTTGCTCACTCTCTTTCCCTAAAATGATGAGATGGGGAGAGAGCTCCTTAAGGTTTTCTCGCCCGATCCAAAACGTTCTGTGCATATTCGGAGAGAAGCCCCTCTTCTTTCGAGTGGGGGAAATTTTGTCCTCTGACTTCACTACCGGTCACAAGATCTTTTCTCCGAGAAAGATCAGGCCGAGGAACTTTTCTGAATACAGGAAAGCCCTGGCCGAGAATCATGTGGTTTTAGACCAAGACAAACGGAAACATGTGATCTTGAAGCAAGCCGAGAAAAAACTGTTATCTCTGGGTGCCCAAATATATCCTGATGAAAATCTCTTGGATAAACTGTCCTTTGATGTGGAGTCTCCCCATGTGATATTGGGAAAATTCCCAGAAGAATATCTCAAATTACCTCTAGAAGTGTTGAGTACTGCCATGAAGGAAGGCCAGAATCTTTTCTCCGTGGTCAAGGGTAAAAAACAATTGCCCTATTTTATAGGCGTGGCCGATGTTCCTAAGGATTCAAAAGCACTCATCCAGGCAGGAAACCAGAGAGTGCTCAAAGCGCGGTTAGAGGATGCCAAGTTTTTTTGGGATCAGGATTTAAAGATCAAACTCAGGAAGAGGGCAGAGGAACTGGACCGCGTGATCTATCAAGAGAAGCTGGGGAGTTATGAGGATAAGACCCAGCGGCTGAAAAAGATCGTTGATTATCTTGCACATAAACTGGAAGCTAAGGGAGAAAAAAAACCGATGGCTGAGGCTGCAGAACTGTGCAAAGTCGATCTGCTGACAGAAATGGTGAGGGAATTCCCAGCGCTCCAGGGAAAGGTCGGAGGATTGTACGCCCGGGAAGAGGGATACGTGGCGAATGTATGGAAAGCCATCTATGAACACTACCGACCCCTGAGCATGGATGATCATGTCCCCTCATCGTTCAATGGCGCGATCCTTTCAATCGCGGATAAACTGGATTCCATCGTTGGCGCGATCGGTATCGGCATGGAAGTCAGCGGATCTAAAGACCCGTTCGGTCTGCGCAGAAACGCACAGGGGATCTGTAAAATTATCCTTGAGAAAAAGATCGATCTTGCCTTTTCCCGTTTAGTGGACAAGGTGATAGCCGTCTATGGCGAAATTTTCGAAAAGGACAAAGAAGACATCAAAAAACGCTGCCTTGGGTTTTTTAAGGGACGTCTGCAACATATCTTCGAAAGCCAGGGATTTCGCTACGACCTTGTCAATGCGGCCCTTAGTCCGGGGATAGACAACATATACCACACATATCTCAGGCTTAAGGCATTAGATAGCCTCAAAGAAAGCGCTCACTTTGAGCCGATGATCCTCATCGCCAAGCGCGTGAACAATATTCTCCGCAATCAACCCCAAATATACAAGATCAATTCTGAGTTGCTTTTCGAAAAAGAGGAGCGCGAGCTGTATACGACTTTCACTATCATTCGTGAAAATATTCTTGAAATGATCGCTCGGGGAGACTTCATAAAAGCGCAGAGAATGGTCTTTCGGATCCGGTCATCCATCCACACGTTTTTTGATCATGTGTTGGTCATGGCTGATGACAAAAGACTCCAGCGGAACCGACTAGCCCTTCTTCATGCCATCAGCAAACTTCTCAACGAGATAGCGGATTATTCGCAGATCGTTGTCTCCGACCAAGCTTAACCGAATTATTCACGGACCGAGGTTGCCACAACTGCGAAGCAGCGGTCCATGAAGCTGTAGTAAACTACCGCGAATGGGCTGCAATGATGCAGCTGTGGCAAGATCGGTTCGCCCGTAGGGGAAAAGATTCTGACAATAAAATAGAGAGGGTGTTGAAATATAAATTTGTCAGAAGCTTTTATGAATAATTCAAGGGATGTTATTCGGTGTCGATTTCAAAGTCACCTTTATCCGATTCTGAGTCTGATCTCTCTGTGGGTGCGAATTTCTGCTCGAGAGCGATGATCTTTACGAGAGCACCGGGGTAATTCTGGCCTTTTTTTTCGCCGTAGGGACTGAATTGAACACCGATCTGGTATTTATAGCTTTTGCCGGCATTGATCGCCACCCACCTGACTTGGCCTTTCATGACAAGGGCAACTCTTTCTCCTGGGAGCGAAATTTGTAAAGTCACATTAATGTTGATTTTGAGATTTTCTTGTGTGAGGTAGCGGAGTCCACCTCGACTGATATCAAGAATAGGACAGAATTCCTCTCCATATTTCGTTTCTGGGAGCAGGGATTTGTCCCTTTTATAACTTAGGGTAGCTCCTGGAATTTCAAACCGGATACAAGTTCGTCTTTCAATCCCTATGTACTCCATGAAATTCCTCCTCCATTGCTATCTGGGGTAGAATGTACACAAATTTCGATTGATAGCATATATCAAACCAGCAATAAATGTCAAAATAAATCGTTCTGAATTATTCATAAAAAATGTCGATACTTTTCAAAATGAAAGAAATTTTAATAATTACTTTAGTCTCCCAGTAAACCAATCTGACCAATCCGTTTTCATAGCTCTCATTTTTATAATCGACATTTTTTACCCTTTGGGCGAGATGATCTCACTACATCGGCTTCGTTGCAGTCCACTCGCGGTAGTTCACTACAGCTTCATGGGCCACTTCCTCGCCGCCCCCTTAATGTTAGGGTGGGGTGGGTTGGCTCGTGAATAATCCAGCTTCTATAATTTTGTCGGGATATGGGCAGAAAAAATGGTAAATAAATTTAGGTTCGTTCGGGGAACGGGTCCTACATTTGTACTGTTATGTAGCTGATTTTTGCGGTTTGGATTTTACCGAAGAGTCCCTTCATAGCAGGCTGTGAGCTGGCGTTTTCGGACGTCCTCGGGAGTGTAGTAAGGGAGAAGAATGGGTGCAACTCTGTCTGTCTTTATCCGAGCAGTCTTGAATTCTTTCTCGTATTTTTCGACGTGTTCCAGGGTCAACATGCCGATCTTTGCATTTTTGGCGTATTCTGTGGCATATTTTCCAGCCCTGCGGCCGAACACGTTGTAGTCGAGTACGGAATTGCCCATAAGCCGATTACGTCCATGCACACCACCCGATGCTTCGCCTGCCACAAAGAGGCCCCGAATGTTGGTTTCGGTCTTATCGTTGATCTCGATCCCGCCATTCTGGTAGTGAAGAGAGGGGTATACGAGCATTGGTTCTTGTGTGATGTCAATTCCGTATCGGATGAATTGGCGATGCATGGCAGGAAATTGTTTATTGATGTAACCTTCTCCCTGGAGCATCTCGATAAGCGGAGAATCAAGCCAGATCCCCACTCGGCCGCTGGGTGTTTGGATCCCATTGTTGCGTTCAAGGCATTCTCTGATAAAAGCCGCGCTTTCGACATCCCGAGGTTCTCTCGGAAAGACAAATAACTCCCCGTCTTTATTGATAGGTTGTCCCCCTGCACCCCTGATCTTTTCTGTAATAAGAAATCCTGCGATCTGCTCGGGAAAAACAGATCCCGTGGGATGGTATTGAACGGAATCCATGTACATGAGTTTAGCGCCCGCTTTATAGGCAATGACCAGGCCATCTCCTGTGGCCCCATAGTGGTTTGTGGTGTCAAAACCTCTGATGTGAAGCCGTCCGTATCCGCCGGTCGCGATGATCGTCGCTTTCGCCTTGACCGTGAAGTATTCTTCAGTCTCGATGTTGTAAAGAACACCTCCCGCACACTGGCCCTTGTGGTCTAAGATAAGCTCTACGATAGGCATGAATTCCAGTGTGGTTATATCCTCTGGATGGTTTCTGATCTCATCCATCAGTGTCCGCAGAATAATCGCTCCTGTATAATCACGACAAGAGAGCATTCGTTTCCTTGATGTGCCTCCGCCATGGAGAACTTGAAGAGTGCCGTCCGCAGCTTTGTCCCAGACCACTCCCAGGTCTTCCAGCCATTTCACCACATCTGGGCCGTCTTCAGTCAAAGCACGAACCAGATCCGGCTTGTTATCAAAATGTCCGCCTCCGATCGCGTCCAGATAGTGCCTAGTGGGAGGATCCTGGGGAGTGATAGCAGCTTGCATACCTCCCTGTGACATCATAGAATTGGCATCACCCATACGGAGCTTTGTGGAGATTATGGATTTTGCCCCGAGTTGTTGGGCGATGATGGCGGCCGCACATCCCGCACCACCCCCACCAATGATCAGGATGTCGGTCTCATAATCAGACGAAGTCAGGTCAAAGAGTCTGGAATTGATCCTGGAGTGGGACTCCAGCATGTCGGCGACTTCTGTTGTCAAAAGTTCTTCTTTGTTCGGACCGATCCTTATTTTACGTCTTGATTCGATCTTATAATCGGGATGGAATCTGTTGAGCACATCCTCCCTTTCTTCAGCATTCATGGGAGTATAAACAGGTTTTCCTGATTTCGCCAATTCGAATCGTTTGTTTCGGGATTGGGTGACTTTTTTTAGTGATTCACTCATATAATCTGGATACATCGGACACTCCTTATTAATCGTGAAACGTGAAATGGTAAACGGGAAAAGTTAAAAACTCAGGTGCCTTCACCATCTTCCGTTTCCTACTCTAAATCTCTCTCAAAATATTTATTCTTCAGATCCTTTGTCTTGATCTTCATCAGTTCTTGATATTCTTTATCATACTTGTTCCGCTTCATTTCTCTGATCCTTTTTTCCAGCTCTTTGCTCTTGGGGGACAAGTATTTACCGTACAGCCTTTTTGCAAGAAGGCTCACATTGTACTGCACGATCTCTGCAGGGCATCGGATGGCACACAATCCACAGCAAATGCAGTCAAAGGAGAGGTCCATGACCATTTCAATGTCACCTCTCATTGCGGCCTGGATATAGTCCATGACTTCCAGGTCTTGGGGACAGGCTTTTGTACACGTGTTGCATGCGACACAACGAAAAACTTCAGGGTAAAGCATTTGAATGGTTTCCACATTAGGCTCGATCTTATCGATGTCGTAGATCGCTTTTTGGCCCGGGAACGTGGGAAGCTGCGAGAGCCACATCCCATCCTCGACGAGAGTGGTGCAGGCAAGGCCCGTGTAGATTTTGTAGTCTCCGGGCAACCTATAGACAGTCGCACATGCGCCGCAGAAACCCTCTCGGCAGCCCGCTCCTCTTTTGAGCTGATAGCCTGCATACTCGATCGCTCCCATAATGGTTGCATCCGCAGGAACTTTATGGGCTTTGCCCATTATAAACACTGTTGCCATCACTTCTTCAGGAGTTTCTGTTTTGCTTTTTTTCTTTTTGGGTGATACGGGCTTCTTTTTAGCTGTTTTCTTTGTTGCCATCGTGCCGTCTCCTTCTTAATATTCTTGAGGCAATTCTTTCAGTTCGGCCCAGGAATAAACTGGGCCGTCTTTGCAGACATAGTGCATGCCGATGTTGCATCTTCCGCATATACCAATGCCGCACTTCATCTTATTCTCAACTGTTGTGTATATCTGATCGTCTTTGAAACCCAAATCTCCAAGGGCTTGAATGACGAATTTGATCATAATAGGTGGACCACAGGTTATCGCGATCGCATTTTTGGGTGACGGCTTTTTGTCAGTTACGTTTTGTGGGACAAAACCGACAAATTCTTTCCACCCTTCTTCCTCCACATCCACGGAAAGATGGACAGTTATCTCTTTCCGGAGTTCATCTAATTCATCCTTAAAAACGATGTCTTTTGATGTCCGTGCACCATAGATCAGCATCAGATCGCCATAGTCCTTCTTTTGTCCTAACGCTGTCTGAAGGACAGACCATATGGGCGCGAGACCGATTCCTCCACCGATAAAGATCAGTTTTTTCCCCTTCCAATCTTCGATCGGAAAACTATTGCCGAGAGGGCCCCTGATCCCGACGATATCCCCCTCTTTCATAGTGTGAAGTTCGGAAGTGACTCGTCCCATCTTCATGATGCTGAACTGGAGATAGTCTTTGACCAGAGGAGAGGAAGAGATGGCGAACATGGATTCTCCCTTGCCAAAAACAGACACCATGGCACATTGGCCACAACGGTGAGTAAATTGATTTTCATTTAAAAATTGAGCCCGGAATGTCTTTATGGGCCTTGCACCGCCGACTTCTTCTTTGATCTGGATTATCTTGGCAAGTTTTGGAAGATAGACGTTTGCGTTATCCATAGTCTCTCACCTTATTGAGTACTTCTATGATATCTATTCCTACTGGGCATTTTGAGACACACCGGCCGCAGCCTGTACACTGATAATTTTGATATCTCTCCACGAAATACTGATATTTGTGCATGATTCTTTGTCTCAGTCGAGACGCTTTATCTGGTCTGGGATTATGTCCGGAAGAATGCATCGTAAAATCAGGAAACTGGCAGTTATCCCAGGTGCGAATTCTGTACCCTTTGAATGGAGCCACAGATGTGACTTCGTCGGATATGTCGAAGCAATGACATGTAGGACAGAGATAAGTGCAGATCCCGCACCGCAGACAGCTCATGGATTCCTCATCCCAAAAGGGAGATTCGAACATCTCTTTGAGCTTGGGCGGGATTTTTTTGGCGTCCTTGACCTGCCGTTTCAGCTTTTTCTCTGATTCTGTGTGTATTTTCGTCAACTCTTTTTTATCGCTGTCTTTGTGAGCCGTAAATATGCTTTTTCCCAAGTTGATGAGCTCATCTCCCTTCTTGGTCAGTGATTTGACGAAATATCGATCCCCTAAGTCTGTCAATAGGATATCAAAACCGTCTTGAGAATGCGGTGAACCATCAACGGAAGTGCAGAAACAATTGGGGGAGGGTGGAGTGTTACAGGAGAGTCCGACGATAGCTGTTTGCTTCCTGCGTTTTCCGTAATAGCCATCCTTAATGTCTCCGCTAAAAACCAGGTCTGTCAGCAAAAGAGCCTTAGCATCACAGGGTCTAACACCAAAGATCACGCCAGGTTTTTCCTCTGGGAGGACTTCAGTGACCTCGAGAGAGTTCTCCTCTGAACGGCCAAATTCGAGAAAGACTTCTCTTTGCGGGTTGATGATTTTTTTGGGTGCTTGAACAGTGTTCGGAAAATCGAGCCCGATGTCCCCTGAGGTGTTGATGACCTCATAGCTCCAGTAGTTGTCTTTTTTTACCGGAGCGTATATCTCGTAGGCGTCGAGTTTTTCTACCCACTTGGGGAAGGCCTTTTTTTGAAGTATCTTTTCCATTGTCTCACCTGATAAAATCTTCGGGATCCTCATCTTTGAAACTTGAGACAAGAGAGGGTTGGTCTGGGTCGAATCCGACTTCATAGTCGAAAAGATTCTTGGCGTCTTTTTCCATCTTTTTATTCAGGAACCGGATAGGAATATCTAAAGGACAGACTCTTTCACACTCGCCACAATCAATGCATCGTCCTGCAAGGTGCATGGCCCGGGTCAAGTGATAAACGATATTTTCTGAAAGATTGGGTGATTTTTCGATCCATTTGATCTTCTGGGCTTTCTCTTCAGCTGTGGTATCCGGTTCAACAACAAAACTGATCGTGTCCACAACACATTCGTCGCAGTAGCACATGGGGCAAACGGAACGGCAAGCATAGCAGCGTATGCATTTATCCAGTTGTTCCATCCAGAACTTCCAACGGTCTTCCTGGGGGAGAGCTTCGATCTTTTCGACAGATTGGAAAGGATTGTCGACTCTTCTTTTGATCTTCTCACCAAATACAATGTCGAAGATCACGGGAAAATTGGCTTTACACTCAATGCATCGCTCAGCAAGAACGTCTTCTGCCGGAATTTTTTCCGAGCCGCTCTCTGTGGTTACGATGAAGTTCCCGTTGTCCTCGAAATCAATTTGAACAGCTCTCTGGCCTTTGAGTTTTTTGGCTAGTTTTTTCTCGTCCACAACTCCTGTTTTTTCACAAGAGACACCCAAAAGATAGACATCCTCGCGATCGATGTATTTTTCTTGGAGGAGGACGTTGATAGCACGGCTGTCACAGCCCTTAACGATAATACCAATCGGCCTATTGTCTGGGTTTTTATCCTGTTTGAGGCGCTTTTTTTCATCGACTATGAACTTGGTCAGATTGTGCACACAGGCAGGATTCCATGTGAGATCATCCGCTCCATCAGGATCTTTGATGAATGCGGGAATCGGCATTAAACCATCCGCTCCCTTTGCATAGCCGATGATATATTTGACTTTCCCGCTCTTTAAGATTCTCTTGGCTTCTTTTTTGAGGTCTTCCAGTTTCACCATTACGGATTTCTCCTCAACTTTGTTTGGGGACCGAGGGGTTTGAGCGCATTGACAAAATCTTTGATGATTTCTGTGTATTTTAAACCTTCTGCAGCAGAGACCCAGGACATCTGGAAACGCTCGGGGTCGAACCCCAAGTATTCCAGTAATTCTTTGACCAGGGCGATCCTTCGGCGTGCATAGAAATTGCCCTTGATGTAGTGACAATCACCTGGGTGGCAGCCGGAGACAAGGACACCATCTGCGCCTTTCTTGAAAGCCGATAGGATATAGAGGGGAGACACACTGCCCGAACACATGACTTGGATGGGGATGACATTCGGCGGGTACTCCATCCGGGAAACGCCTGCGAGGTCGCTTCCTGCGGAAGAGCACCATTTACAGAGAAAAGCGACGATTTTAGGTTCGAATTCTTCTGCCATTATCAGCCTCCGAGACTTGCTGTGATCATTCCATGGACCTGAGCAGGAGTAAGGTTCTTGACTGCGATGGCCGCTCTCAGGCAGGTGGCCTGACAGGTGCCGCAACTTTCACACAACACTTCATTGACTTCTGCTTTTCCATCTTTGAGGGAGATCGCCTCATACGGACAAACATCTACACACATTCCACATCCTGTGCACAGATTGAGATTCACTTTGGCCACATTCGGTGAGTGAAAGAGTCTCTCCTGCGATAGGATGGCGATAGCCTTAGCTGCAGCTCCGCTTGCTTGGGCTACGACCTCGGGAATGTCTTTGGGAGCCTGGGCCGCTCCTGCGAGGAACATGCCCGCTGTCACACTCTCCACAGGCCTCAATTTGGGATGGGCTTCGGCGAGAAAGCCATCTTTATCCAATGCGATCTTGAGTTTTTTCGCCAGGTCATGTGCACCATCGGAGGGTCGTGTGGCAGTGGCCAGGACGACCATATCCGCATCGATCTCTATAGCTTTTCCAGAAAGGGTGTCGACGCCCCATACTTTGACTTTTCCTTTTTCCTCGAATATTTTGGAGACCTTTCCTCGAAGGTAAATGACACCGTCTTCCTCGACAGCCCTCTGGACGAATTCTTCGTACCCTTTGCCTCCAGACCGGATGTCGATGTAAAAAATGTAGGCTTGTCCATCACGGACATGGTGTTTGTAAAGCATGGCATGTTTAGCGGTATACATACAGCAGATCTTAGAACAGTAAGCACAATGGAGCTCGGGATCGCGAGAACCCGCACATTGGATGAACACCACCTCTTTGGGCTCTTTGTGGTCAGAGGGCCTCAGGATTTTCCCTTGAGTGGGTCCGGATGCCGACAAGAGTCTTTCGAACTGAAGCCCATCCAGAACATCCGGATATCTGCCATACCCATATTCGGGCAGGTTTTCCTTCTCATACAGGTCATATCCGGTGGCAACGACGATCGCTCCCACCTCTTCCTCGATGATTTCGGGTTTCATATCATAATCGATAGCTTCAGGCTCACACACATCCGCACATTTGCCACAGGCAATGGGAAGGAGGCCCGGGCAATTTTTGATGTCCAGCGTGTATGTTGCGGGGATTGCCTGGGGAAAGGGGATGTAGATGGCGCGCCGTCCGGTTAAACCCAGGTCGAATTCGTTGGAAGTTACAACAGGACATACCTTCGTACATTCATCACACAACGTGCATTTTTCTGGATCCACATACGTGGGTTTTTTCAGGATCTTGACTTTAAAATTCCCGACATAGCCGGAGACATCCAGGACTTCGCTGTAGGTCAGGAGTTTGATCTTGGGGTGTTTTGACACTTCCACCATCTTGGGTGTCAGGATACACTGGGAACAATCCAGAGTAGGGAATGTCTCCGACAGCTGGATCATGTGGCCACCGACAGAGGGCGACCTCTCAACGAGGACGACCTCATATCCTGTGTTGGCCATATCCAGTGCCGCCTGGATGCCGGCGATCCCACCCCCGATCACCAGGGCTCTTCGGGTCACGGGAATGCTGATAGGCTCCAGGGATTCGTTCCCCTGGACTCTTTCCACCGCACTCCGGGTCATCTTGGTGGCCTTATCCGTGGCCTTGTCCATGTCTTTGTGGACCCAGCTGCACTGTTCGCGGATGTTGGCGATCTCGCACTGGAATTCGTTGATACCCGCTGATTTGGCTGCATTCCTGAATGTCGTCTCATGCAGGGTTGGTGAACAGCAAGCCACAACCACCTTGTCTAGGCCTTTCTCTTTGATGGAATCTATGATGAGGTTTTGTCCTGGGTCAGAGCACATGTACACGTAATCTTCGGAGTGTTCAACGCCAGGATGTTTGGCAAGGTCTTTGACTACTTTTTTGACATCCACCGTGCCCGCAATGTTTATGCCGCAATGGCAAACAAAAACACCTGTCTTTTTCTTCATTTTTTAATCCTCTTGTGGGTGTGTTTTTTGTTTTTTCTCATTTTCTTATCGGTCCGTTCGGGGAACGGACCCTACATATTATGTTTTTATGTCATGTTTTACGCTATCTTTTGTGTCATGTATTGCATCAAGTTTTGCATCTTATGTTTTACTATTTTTTGGGTTTTGCCTTAGCTTTAGGTTTTGCTTTAGCTGCTGGTTTTGGTTTGGCTGTTGGTTTGGCCTTTACCGTTGCCCTTGGTGTTGCTTTCGCTTTGGGCTTTGATGCCGCTTTAGGTTTTGCTTTTGCCGGTTTTTGCTTGGATTCCTCGAGGATTCTGAGACCATATTCATAGCCTTTGTCAAAAGCCATTTTGTTGAGGTCAAGGAATCTGTCCGGGACTAATCCGGGGAGAGCCTTTTTCATTGCATCCGCAGTGACAACTTTGGTTACTGCTGTGAAAAATCCCAGCATGACCAAGTTGGCGATGATGCGGTTCCCCAACTCTTCGGCAAATCGTGTCGAAGGGATCGCGAACATTTTTATTTTTCCGCGGAGGGGTTTTGACTTCACCAAGTCAGTGTCGATGATGAGGATCCCATCATCACGCAGCTCTGGTTCATATTTGTCGTAGGCCTCTTGAGACATAGAGATGAGGATCTGAGGCCGTGTGATATAGGGATAGAGGACTCGCTCGTCAGAGACAACGAGCTGTGAGGCGCACGCACTTCCCCGTGCCTCCGGTCCAAAACTCTGATTCATCGAAGCATTCAATCCGTCGTATAGAGAAAGCGCTTTTCCTGAAATGAGGGCACAACGGATAATACCCTGTCCTCCAAAACCCGAAAACCTGATTTCAGTCGTTGTCATTGTTGATTCTCCCATAAAGTTCGTAATCGTCCCCCAGGACATTCGTCATATGTGTGTTCATAGCATCCAGGAATGTCGGCTTTTCTTTATGGATGAACTTGCCGCAGACGAGCTTCCCTTGATACGAGATATCAAGGGTCCTCGTATCAGCACCGTGTTCGATGACAGACTGGTCATAGTAGTATTTCAGCAGGTTTAAGCCGTCGCCGAGACGGTTCCTCCGTGCATAAAGAGTGACACAGGGAGTGATCACTTCTATCAAGGATAAACCTCTGTGTTTGAGG
>JBATYS010000318.1:0-2746 GCA_049674205.1 Candidatus Aminicenantaceae bacterium | reverse complement strand
TAATACCACACACTCGCCTTGTCCGGGACCACATTTGGAGCTTCTCCACCTTCTTTGATCACATAGTGCATCCGGTAGGTGTAAAAAAGATGCTCACGCAGGTAGTTGGTGGCCACATTCATGAGCTCAACCGCATCAAGAGCGCTTACCGCATTCCACGGAGAAGCACCGTGAGCCGTTTTCCCTTTAAAAGTGAAAACAGAAGAGAACATGGCATTTCCGCCTTTACCATAGCTGGTCGAAAATCCGCTGCTGCTGTGGTTGTCGATGACAGCATCCACGCCATCAAACAGGCCTGCTCTGATCATATAAGGCCTGCTGATGAGCGTCTCCTCTGCAGGCGATCCGAACACTTTAATAGTTCCAGAGAAGCCATATTTATCCATTGCGTTTTTAACAGCGATGGCTGCTGCTGCAGTTGCCGTACACATGGTGTTGTGGCCACATCCGTGACCCGGGGCACCTTCTAACTGTGGGTCCTTTACCGGAATTCTTCCTTTTTGGGAGATCATGGGCAGGGCGTCGAATTCACCCAATAATCCAATGACAGGGTCTCCGGACCCATAGGTCGCCACAAAACAAGTGGGCATACCGGCTGCTCCACGCTCAATCGTGAATCCAGCTTCTTCCAGAGTATCCGCCAGCAATGCAGACGATTTGTACTCTTGCATCCCCAGTTCCGCATAGGACCAGATCGAATCAGAGATTTTGCCGAATCGTTCAATGAACTGAGGCTGGCTCAACCATTCAAGAACAAATTTTTTCTCTTTGCCTACTTCCTTGCCTGTAACGGAGGCCGCCTGAGTGCTGAGATTGAGGACACAAATGAGGGCGACTACCCCAAACAGGATACGCTTTTTTAATGTGCTAGATAACATGCTCCCTCCTTTAATATGAATTATTCATAAGATCGTAATTTATATAAGACCTCTCGACTTTGCAAGACTTGCCCGAATGATGATCGCACATTTACAGATCGTACTACCGATCTGGTTTCGGCTTAGCATAAAGTGAGCTTAACTCATGAATATCAAAAGGATGTTTCACTCGGCCCAAGAGAACCCAGGACAGATCTTGAAAGAAAATGAGCCAAAATACCGGATAATCCATAAGCAACCGCTGTTGCGATAAAAACACCTGGCAGTCCCATCAAAATAGATCCCACATGAGCCAGGGGAATGTACAGAACGACCATCTGAATCACAACGAGTCCCATGGCATGAAAGGGTTTGTGCAACACATAAAGAGCCGCAGCCAACAGGATCAGGATGCCCTCAAATCCAAAGGTGATGGGCACAATCCTTAAATACATCACAATGGTTTTTATCACAATCGGATTATCATTAAAAACCGAGGCGATCGGCTTTGCAGCCACAGCCAGGAATACAAACATTCCCAATCCCCAGGCCATGGAAAACCTCTCACACTTTTTGATTCCTGCCCTAACGCGGCTCGGTTTTCCCGCGCCCCAATTCTGGCCGGCAAAAGGTCCGATGACCGATGCAAGAGCCCAGATAACGGCCATGGCAAAAATTTCGATGCGGGAGGCAACGCCAAATCCGGCCACAGCTTCTGGACCATAGGAGGCGACCAGCCTGGTAATAACGCCGATCACCAGTGGAATGATAATGCGGGTTCCTGCTGCTGGCAACCCGATGTACAGGATCGATGTCCAGGATCGCTGAACAGATCTTAAGGTTCTTTTGGCGAACATCAGCATTTTTTCCCTGTGGACGAGCACATAAAGAGAAACGACAAGGGTGCTAGCTCTAGCGACAACAGTCGCAATGGCGGCCCCGGCAAGCTCAAGCCTGGGAAAGGGTCCGATGCCAAATATCAATAACGGGTCCAAGATACAATTGATAAGCACAGCCACGAGCATTATGACACTGGGTGTTTTTGTATCTCCAATGCCACGGATGGCATTATTCCCCACCATGGGGATCACTACAAAAATCATCCCCGGAAACCAGATCTTCATGTATTGTTTGATCAGCGGCAGTGTCTCAGCGTTCGCACCTATGAGACGGAAGATAGGTTCGAGGGTGAGGAGCCCTAAAACGATAAATACAGCCACCACCAACAGGGCGAGGATCAAGCTATCCGTGGTCAGCTCCCGGACCTTACGAGAGTCCCCCTCTCCAATAGCCCGCGAAACGACTGCGGCCACACCCATCCCGAGCCCCATGGCTAAGCTGCTGACGACTAGGACAACCGGGAATGTAAAGCTAAGCGCAGCAAGCTCTATGGTGCCGAGCTGACCGACAAAAAACGTATCCACTAAGTTGAAAGCGACCATACCCAAAATACCAAAGATCATGGGCACAGTCAGCTTGAACAGTATCTTTCCGATCGGTCCTTCAACAAGGACAGCTTTGTTCGCATACTTCATGGCACAGCTACAATTGGATTAAAATAAAATCTTAGGTCAAGACGACCAAAGGTAATATAAATCTGGAGTGAAAGCAAGAATTATCCTGGACTATTCATCATTGGGGCAAATCGAAATATATGAAGGATAGTCTAAAAAAGAGGATTACTTACCCGTGGCTTTGAGGAGAGCCTCCTTGAGTTTCTCGTTGACCTTCACATCATTCTCTTCAGCCATTTTCAGGTAGTCCAGCCCTTTCTGGTATTGTTTGCTCATAAGGTAAATATTGATCAGGTTATTGTAGGCATCTTTGTGCTTGGGCTCTGCTGTGATCGCTTGCACATACAGATCATGGGCCTGCTGAAATTCTCTCAG
>JBATYS010000317.1:0-2447 GCA_049674205.1 Candidatus Aminicenantaceae bacterium | reverse complement strand
CGACTGCCATCATAATCAATCCGAGACGGGCAAATTCAAAGATTTGAAAACCCTGGAAACCACTGGTTCGGGCTATAGAATCGATCAAGATATTCGTTGATGAGCCGATGAGAGTGCAGACGCCTCCCAATTGACTGGCAAATGCGATGGGAATCAAGATCCTTGAAACTGGAAAGCGGTGAGATTTTGCCAGAGCAAAGCAGACGGGAATGAATATGGCCACCACTGCAGTGCTTATGATAAATGCGGAAAGTGCGGCTACTGTTAAGCACAAAACCAACAGCAGCTGTCTTTGAGATTTGCCTCCCAGCTTGTCTATTCTCCTCGCTAACCAGTCAACAAGGCCTGTGCGGACGAGTCCTGCGCTGAGGACAAACATAGCCGCAATAATTCCTGTTGCAGGATTTGCAAAACCATACAATGCCTGTTCAGGTTCGATAAGCTGGAGGATGAGAAGGGCCAGCAGCACACACATGGCGACGAGGTCTATCCGGAGTTTTTCCGAAACAAAGAGCGCCATAGCGCATATGATTACTACAAGAACAAGGATTATATCACTAGAGGGCATGCTCAATTCCCTATATCGCTTATAATTGAGGTCGTTTTATTATCCGGCTAAGAAGCGTCTCAGCCAGTTTTTTATGAGGCCCTCGTATTTTCTGACAACGAGAACGGAAACCGGAGATAGACGGGTTAATTTTTCAGGGATCGTTCCGAATCGTATTCGCTGCCACAATCCGGCTTTTGAGGCCCCGATGAGGATCATGTCATACCCTCTGCTCTCCTGGATTATGGTCTTCAGGATATCCGTGCCATAGACGATTTTTTCCTCGACTCTTTTTGTCTCATGTTCGACAGTTTTTTTTGTTTCCAGAAGACAACTCTGACCCCTTTTGATCTTTCGCTCATCGCTAACGATAGAAAGCAATGTCAATTTTCCCTTGTTCTGTTGAGCAATCCAGGACCCCCACTCGAAAGCCAGTTTGGCATTAGGCCCACCTGCTGTGGGTAGGAGGATCTTCTTGATCTTAGTGTCCTTCTTTATTTTGAGGACACCAACATCGCATGGGGCTTCTTGGACGAGTGGATCAAGAACACTTCCCAGGAGCTTTTCTCTTCTTGTTACTGCCCCGCTTCCCAATAACAAAGCGTTCCCCTTGTACTCCACGACACTGTCCAGAAGGCCGTGATAGATCTCACGAGACACGCGGATGTTGAAGCTGACAGGAACATTGTATCGATCGCCCATCTCGTCGGCTTCTATCAGAAGCTTTTTTCTCTCTTTGATGAACTGTTTTCCGACGTTTAAGGGCGTTTGGGGAGGAAGTGGGATCACATGAGTTACGAATATCTCTCCGTCCTTTTCTTTGGCGATGGGAAGCGCTGTATTCATTAGAGGGAGCACATCATTCTTTGTGTCGATTCCCAGAATGATCTTAAAATCCTTGTGGGCCAGCTCTTTTTCTTCGACGATAATCTCGGGCCCCACTTCCGCTTTTTCTCTGTGCTTGGCATAGCCGTAGTAGATCGAAAGACCCGCTCCTATCCAGAGAAGGCTCAGAAAGAAGGCCTTTGGACTGTACAAAAACATCACGACTATGAGAACGCCCTGTGTTAAAATGCCCAACACAGGAAAAAGAGGGAAGAGGGGTGATTTGTAGCCCTTGAGGAGATGCGGAGTCTTCCTTCGGATGTGGATCAGTGCAACGTTCACGAATATGAATAGGAATAAAAACATGATGTCTGCACTCGAGGCGATGTCTTCTATGGGAAGTAGGAGTACCATTAAAATGATAAGAGTTGAAGAAATAAAAAGGGATCCATCCGGGGTCTTGAATCTCTTATGAATACGCCCGAATATCGGTGGCAGGTTGTGATCTCTTCCCATGGCGAATGAGACGCGGGAAGAGCTGTATATCGTCGCATTCAGAGCGGATATGGTTGAGAGCAGACCCCCGATCAAAAGGAGAGCGCTTCCCCAGTAAGAGATATTTCGGGCTGCTTCCACCATGGCCACTTCTTTTTTAGCGGCGAGAAAATCCCAAGCTGTCATATCGCCTGGGTTGACAACGCCTAAAGCGACAAAGGCCACCAGGATATATATGGGAACAACGATCAGGAGGGAGATAAAAATAGCCTTGGGGATGTTTTTCTCGGGGTCTTTGACTTCCTCTCCGCTTTGGGCAATGATCTCATAGCCTTCGAACGCGATGTAGGTGAGGCCCATTGCCGTGAGGATTCCAAAGAAACCCTTCCCGAAGAATGGCGTGAAGTGGGAAATCCGAATTGGTTCAGAGTATATGATTTTTGATCCGAGGAGTATAAAAAGGAAAAGAATGGAGATCTTCAGCATAGTTGCGATGTTGCCCGCTTTTCCTGTTTCTTTAGCTCCCTTGAAATTGATGTATGTGAAGAGGATAACGATCACTACGGCCAACATTTTTTTC
>JBATYS010000316.1:0-1802 GCA_049674205.1 Candidatus Aminicenantaceae bacterium | reverse complement strand
ATAAAAATCACCCAGACGGAAAAACAGCAGAGAATCCGGGTGCTTCCGCTTAATGCTGAGATACTGCTCCATCATTGGAGTGAGAGTTTTTTTTGTCGACATTGCCCTACCAAATATACTCGGCACTATCTCTTTTTTCAAGTCTAGCACCGCTCCCAGCTAGAATATCCAGCTGGATGTATTGCCAAATCCGTGATGTCATGAATACTCAATAGCATTATTGAATGATCAGATTGTGTGATGGAAAAAACCGTGAGGAGGGATGGACGGGCATGGCACATCTCCTGTGGGAGATGTGAGGGAAGCCCGGATCCGAGCGAAGTTTCCTCGCTGGGGAAACTGAGCGTGTTTTTGATATCACACAATCAGATCACTTGTATCGACATCAACACGGATTTGGAAATACTAAAAATCCCGTTTTACGTTTTGGGTAAGATGTTTTAATATTGTAGGACCATGCACTCCCACTTGAAAACTGCTCTGCGAATGATCATGATAATTGTCGTATTTCTGCTGCTCTTTTTCTTCAGAGTGAAGAACGACATGATCGATTTCCAGGTGAACTTGGAGGCGGGAAAACGATTGCGGCTGGCAGAGACACCCTACAGGTTTGAAGACGGACACTACATGTTCAAGTACCTCCCCTCTTCCGCTTTTCTCTATCTGCCTCTCTCCTATCTGCCTCTTGACCTGGCCAAAGGCATCTGGTATTTCTTCATAATCTTTTGCTCCCTGGCTCTCATCCGTCTCTCTTTTTTACTAGTCCCCTCGACAACAGAAAAATCCAAATGGTTGATGATTATTCCTCCCCTTATCTTAATCAAATATTTTTTGAGGGAGATCGATCTGGGCCAAATCAACACCTTAGTGACATTGATACTCCTTATTATGGTCTGGTCTCTGGATCGCCAAACAAATGAAAGGTCGCACAAGGAGGATATCTATGCGGGACTTTTGTGGGGCCTAGCAGTTGCGCTCAAACCCTATGCTCTGATATTTCTCCCCTATTTCCTCCTCAAAGGCAAATGGCGGACTCTATTGAGTGGCATGTGTATACTGAGCATAGCCACACTCATCCCCTCTCTTTACTATGGATTGAAGGGGAACTTTATCGTCCTGAACGAATGGATTTCAACACTCTCTCAATCCACTCCGACATTACTCTCAACCTGGGATAACATATCAATCATCGCATTCTTTAACAAATGGACGGGTGATCCCAAACTCTCTTTAGTTCTCACTGTGATTTTCCTATCTATCCTCGCTTTTTTGGTCTTGATCCTTATGATTCTGGGAAAAAGGGTGGAGAAAGCCGCGATCCTTGAGTGTTCGGTTCTTCTCATTCTCATCCCGCTGGCATCCCCTCTTGGCTGGGATTATAATCTCCTCATGTCCATCCTGGGTATAATGGTCATTGTCCACTATTTCCTGTATTACACTAAAATCTGGAGGATCGTCCTCGTTTGCAATTTTCTTATCATATTCTTCTCCGTCTACGATATTATCGGTAAAGATCTTTACTCAACCTTTATGTCGCTATCCCTGACCACTCTCAATTTCCTCGCGCTGATCGGCTATCTCGCCTTCCTCCGGCTTAAAAAAATATGCTAAGTTTTCCGATTCACCACAATATAGACTACAGAGGCCAATAATTACTTTAATAGAATAAGAAGAGATGGATTGCGCGACATAAAGGAAGATTTAGCCTTCTGAAATCGCCTTCGAGGGAATCCGACGAAGTCGGAACGTTGAGGACTGTATGAGCACGTGAAGAATAAAGATGTGTAGTACTTTCTTTACAG
>JBATYS010000315.1:0-1738 GCA_049674205.1 Candidatus Aminicenantaceae bacterium | reverse complement strand
GGGATATTGAGGATTTGCTTGGGGCGCATGGACAGGTTGACAAACAGGACCAAGGTGATTATTAAGAAATTCTGATATATTGGAATCAAGGATAAATAGGTTAAATTTCATGATGTCATGATTGAGGAAGATACAGTCTATATCACATTTCAGGATGCAGTCAATCATAAATAGTTGAGTTCACAATTGAAGCCTGCCAGTCCATCCCATCGATAGACTTTGACAAACCTAAAGGAATCGTTTTATAAATAGTGTCTTCGTATTCATTGTGGAAAGATGTTGTACGTTGAGATGTAAGCAGGGACGAACATGAAAGCAACTTTTGACCCGGTCATGAATTATAAAAACAGCAAGAAAGCTATCGGGTATGTTTCAAGAAAAGATGCGACCCAAGCCGATTATGAACGTATTGGATTTATGGCCGGTTTAGAAGTCCATCAACAGCTCAAGACTAAAAAGAAGCTCTTTTGCAGCTGTCCAGCTGGAATCTATAACACGTTCGATGATTATGATGCGGAGATTATCCGTCATATGCGGCCGACCTTGAGTGAGCTGGGAGAGTATGACGGCACCGCATTGATGGAGTTTAAAACAAGAAAAACCATCATCTACAGGATCAAAAATGAAACAGCATGCACATATGATATCGACGACACTCCACCTTTTCCGATCAACAGGGAGGCGGTAGAGATCGCTCTTGAAATATCCCTATTGTGCAAGTTAAACATTGTCGGTGAGATCCATATCATCCGAAAACAGTATCTCGACGGGAGCATCCCCACAGGTTTTCAGCGTACGGCCATCTTAGGTGTGGAGGGGGAGATCCCGCTAAAAAACAAAAAAATCCGTTTGATCCAACTGAGCGTGGAGGAAGATTCTTGCCGGGAAGTCTCTGATGTCGGCCATTTGCGGACCTACCAAACCGACAGACTGGGAATGCCACTCATCGAGACCGTCACTTATCCCGATTTTGTCAATCCGGATGAGGTGAGGGAAGGAGCGGAGTATATACGTTTCTTGAACAGGAGCACCGGAAAGGTTTTGACGGGGATAGGGTCGGGAAGGGAGGACGTCAATTGCAGCTGCAGAGGTGGGTCCAGGGTCGAAATAAAAGGCGTCTCCCACAATAAGTGGATTCCAGAGCTCACACACAATGAGGCATTCAGACAATGGGCTTTACTGCATATCCGGGAACTTCTGAACAAGAGAATAAAGAATGGCAAGAATTGGAAAACACAAAGTAAAGAAATGAATTTTGCTGACTTTGATATGGATTATGCACCTTTTGCTCATGCCAGAACAAATAAATACAAATTGGTTGGTGTGAACCTGCCCGGATTTGAGGGGATTCTGTCCCATTTTACGCAGCCGGGAAAGATATTTGCCGATGAGATCAGCGACCGAATCAAAGTGATCGCGTGTATCGAAAGACCCCATCTCATCCATTCTGAACAGATAAATGAGGTGGTGCCTCATAGTTGGCTTGATAAGGTTAAACAGGCTCTCGATGGCAACGCCGATGATGCCCAAATGTTTATCTGGGGTCCTGCTGATGATATCCCAACAGCACTGGACGCCATCGAGGAAAGATGCCAGCTGGCGTTTGAGGGCGTTCCCAGAGAAAGCCGAAAATCATTTGAAGATGGGACCACGGTCTTTGAAAGAGTGCTCCCTGGCCCTAACCGGATGTACCCGGATACGGACTCCGCACCTATCCCTCTTGAAGATGAAAACATCC
>JBATYS010000314.1:0-10365 GCA_049674205.1 Candidatus Aminicenantaceae bacterium | reverse complement strand
TGCGATTTTAGGGGTGCTTGTTGTGCTGGCTGGGCAAGCCTCACCCACACCATAACCCCTTTTGCTTATTTTCCCCTAACAGCCAGCCTCCTCCCACAATTTCAGCCAATCACTCCAGTGCCGGTCTCTGTGATTATTCGTTAAAGAACCAAATGAGTGTAGGGACCGTTTCCTAAACGGTCCGTTACATCGGTCAGCTCGGGGAGCTGACCCAACATCGTTTAAGCGAACCGGTATATGTAGGGACCGTTGTTCGATTTTTAAGAAGTGGATATAACGGTGTATTTGTTGGAAACTTTGGGCGGTAGATAGAATGCTGGCTGTGAGGATTAAGCCAGGGTTTGGTTGCTCAGGAGGGACCTTACTCAGCCAGCAACGTAAGGTCATAAATTTAGTCGCACGGGATCGAGCAAAATGGAATATCGGGATGCGGAAAAAGACAAAAAAAAATGCTGGCTGTCGAGGAATCCCACATATGCCGAGATGCAAGATTCTGTGTCTGCTGGCGCCCTGCCCAGCCAGCCAAACAAGGCATTATCAGTGTGCCAGAAAGATTTTTCAAGATAAATCGCCTCTTAGGGTGATTTGAGGGGTGAATTTTTACAAACGGGATATGCATTTTATAAGAATAATGCAGGAAGGAGAGGATTTTGGTATAATCAAACGTCACATTTATTGGAGAGAGTTGTATTACGAGGAGTATAGGATGAAACGAGCAACAAGAAAGCATCTCAAAGAAGATAAATTCCAAATGACTATCACCAATATCCTCGATTTCTCGAAAGAGCACACAAAAGAGATTTTCATCGCCGGTGCTGGAGTCGCGGTCTTGATTTTGGCATTCATCGTCTTTCAAATGGTCAGTGTCCAGCAAATGAAAAAAGAGAACCAGGTACTGGATCAGGTCTTGACGTTGAGTTCCGAAATCAGAGAGAATCCTGAGAAGATCGCCGAGCTCGAGGAGCTTGCGGGGAGGGGGACGTTCTCACGCGTTGGATATCTGGAGCTTGCGAAATACTGGTTCGAAAAGGAAGATTTTGCCAAAGTCACGGCTTATCTGGATGAAATCTCCAAGGGCAAAAAGGATCTGGTCTATTACCAGGCGCAGGATCTGATGGGGCAGGTCTTTATCAATCAGAATGATTATGACAATGCCATTGCCCTCTATGGAAAATTGGAGGAGAAAAATCCTAAAGAGTACGTTCTCGATGCGGTCCTGTTTCACAAGGCCCGCGCCCACGAGAAAAAAGGGGAGACCGAAGAAGCGCTGGTTTTGTACAAACGTCTCCAAGAAGAATTCTCGCAGACCTATTTTGGGTATGATGCCTCGGCGAAGGTTTTATATCTCGAGGAAAAAAAATAAAAGTTTTATTGTAAATTTTTAAAAAGTTATTATAATAATCTGTTATCCTGGATTATTCACGAGTTGAGGTTGCTGCAGCGGCGAGGAAGTGGCCCATGAAGCTGTAGTGAACTACCGCCTGACGTGGGCTACAACGAAGTCGATGTGGTAAGATCAGCTCGCCCGAAGGGTAAAAAATGTCGATTATAATAATGAGGGCTATGAAAACGGAATTGTCAGATTGGTTTACTGGAAGAATAAAGTAACTTATTGAAATTGCTTCAGTTGTAATTAGTATCGACATTTTTTATAAATAATTCAGGCTATTAATTCGAGGAATTTTTTGGAGGTCCTAAAATGGCTTATATGATCAATGAAGAATGCATTAATTGTGGTGCGTGCGAGCCTGAATGCCCAAATCAGGCCATTTTTGCCGGTGATGAGATCTATGAGATCGAGTGGGAAAAATGCACGGAGTGTGTAGGACATTTTGATGAATCGCAGTGTGTGGCAGTTTGTCCTGTGGATGCATGTGTGCCTGATCCTGATCATCGAGAGAGCAGAGAAGAGCTGGAGATGAAATCGAGAAAACTCGCCTAGTCGATTTATCGTCACAATTAGAGACGCATTTGAATAGGAGTGATGTCCATCACTCCTATTTTTTTATAGGGAGATGGAGTGATAGGGCTTGATTGAGAGAGGCAGAAGAGAGGAAGAAGGACAAGATGGGAGAAGAAAAGGATAAAGGGATGGAAGCGGAGATGGCGGGAGGGATCAAACCAATTCCAACCCCCAAGTACCATGCGCCCAAGGCCATGTCTTTTTTTGCAAGGCAGAGGACTTGGCTGAATGTTCTGCTCTTTGTGATCACTGTTGTGTGCTGCTTTTTGGTGGGTTTGACCTGGAGCATCAACTATGTGTACGCCGATGATATCGTGAATGGCTCTTTCGGCTCCATCGGCCTTGAGGATTTTATGAATCCGGATGTCATCGCATTGAGTGCGTTTTATGCAGTGGTTTTGATCGGGATTTTGTTGGCCCATGAGATGGGGCATTATCTGACGTGCCGGTTTTATGGGATCAATGCCACTCTCCCATATTTTATTCCGTTTCCGCCGCCGAGTCCGATCGGGACGATGGGCGCGTTTATTAAGATCAGGTCTCCCATCACGCGCAAGCATCAACTCTTCGATGTAGGGGTGGCAGGGCCCTTGGCCGGGTTTGTGTTGGCATTGCCGGCATTGGTGTATGGGCTTTCGCTGTCGAAGGCGATCCCTCATATTCCGGAAGAGGGGAGCATTATTTTTGGGGAGCCGCTTTTGTTTAAATTATTGAGCGATTCGATATTTAAAGGGGCGCCAGAGAATTTTGATCTGATCCTCCATCCGGTGGCATTTGCGGGTTGGGTGGGTGCATTGGTGACAGCACTCAATCTCTTTCCGATCGGCCAGTTGGATGGTGGGCATGTAGTCTATGCTCTTTTTGGAAAACGGTCGAGGAATTTTGCTAGGCCAGTTCTTGTTGCATTTATAGTGATGGGTGTATTTTTCTGGGTAGGGTGGTTCGTCTGGGCGATCCTGATCGGGTTTATCGGACTGAAGCATCCTCCTCTCTGGGATGAAGAAGTGCCGATCTCGGTAGGGCGACGATGGGTCGCTTTTTTGGTCATCCTGATATTCATTTTCTCGTTTATACCAGACCCGGTGAAGGGGGGAAGCCTGCTCGATATGGTGAGAGGATCGGGCGTTTTGGGAAGGTAAATGGGGGAAAATAGGGCCTAAAAGTTTTTCACAGAATCTGTGGAAAACTTGTGGAAAATGGGCGCGATTTTCAGCAGAAATTTCGAAATTTCTGGTACATACAACAGATTGCACATAATTTGGGCACAAGATGTAATTTATTTGTTTTGAACGACTTACAGAATTCATTGAAAACAAATAAGTTACAGCGAAAAGGTGACAGCCCCAATTTATCGAATTGTAAAAATGTTTGCGGTTATTCAAGGACTTGAAATATAATAGTGCCCAAATGGATAAACAGTTTGTCGACATAGAAAGAGAATTCAACATTCTCAGTCGCAAATTCAGACAGAAAAAAATCTCTGAGCGCGAATACAAGGATAAGCTCCGAAAGCTCCGCCTCAAAGATACGGATGGAAAGTGCTGGACCATTGGGGCACGGACGGGCAACTGGTACTATTTTGACGGGAAGAAGTGGGTCGAATCCCAGCCTCCCTCCTTCCAGGAAGGAAAGGCGATCTGCATCTATTGTGGCTACGAAAACAACATCACGACGATGACATGCGAGTATTGTGGGGGAGATCTGGGCGAAAAGATCCACGTTTGTCCAGAATGCGATACCAAACTTGATGATCCCTTTGAGGAATGTCCAACTTGTTCGGGCGAGAAAAAAGCTTTCGAAACAATTGGTGAGATCAAGGAGGTCAATTTCGAAAGCGATCTGCTCTTCGAGGAAGAGAACAATCCGAACCATATCATTCGTGCGGTAAGTCCTTCATCGTTTTTTCTTTTTATGGGGATTTTTGGGCTTTTCCTGGGATTGATTTTTGGAGTTTTTGTAGGTACAACCCCATTCTTCTCAGGAATGATCAAGTATTTTCCCCTTTTTCTTCAAGAAATGCAGGGAAAGCTGCTCGGAGGAGTTATTTTTGGACTCCTTGGAGGTGTTTTCGGGTTTGTGATTATTGCCGGGATTGGATTTCTGAAGGCATTGATCATCAACGGCATTCTGCTCTTCGTGGGGGGTATCAAAATCCGCCTGGATAAGATTTAATCCTCTCTATTTCCCGTAAACAAAAAGGTGCCTGGCACTTTTTTGTGTCACCTTTTCTTGCGGCCTGTGTGTTTCTGGAGGAGGTTTAGAGCATAGGCGATCTGTCCGACAGAAATGGATTCATCGTTGGGAGAGTATACGACGGGGCGGAGGATTTTAAATCCTTTGTGTTCGAGAAGATGGAAGGTGGTTGTCAGCAGCCTTTTGTTGAGGAAGACGCCGCCGGTTAAGGCGACTGTGTCTGTGTGATATCTTTGTCGTGCTCTTTCGGCAACTTTGAGGATCACCCGAGCCAGTGTGTTGTGAAATTTTGCAGAGATTTGGGACACAGGGACTCCCTGATTCATGTCCTCCAAGATGGCCTTTATTGTGGGGATGAATGAGATATAAAAGAAAGGGGACTGTCCCTTTTTCGCTTCACCCCTGGAAAAAGGGGACTGTCCCCTTTTTTCATAATTAATAATTGCAAACCGGTAGCTTTTTCGAAAGCTCTCCTCGGCTGCTGATTCGAGCCTCATGGGGGCTTCTGCTTCGAACTCCATTTCCATGGGCGCCAAACCCACGAGGAACGATACGGCATCGAACAACCGGCCGCAGCTCGATGCCATCGGGCTGTTGATGCCCCGCTCGATCATCTCCAAAACGGCATTTTTCTTCCTCAAGCTCACCTTTTTGAGGTTTGTGGACTCCTCGATCCGCTCACTCAACGTATTCTTTGCTCGGGTCCGCTCACCACTCCTGTCTGTACTCCTCTCACCAAACCAGTCTGCACTTCTTCCCTCATTCCTTCCACCACTTCTCTCACTTCTTCTCTCACCACCCTTTTCTGCACTTCTCACACCAAATGTGTCATACAGATAGGCTAACGCCATCCGCCAGGGTTGTTTCGCCGCCAAATCTCCCCCTGGGAGCGGCACATATTTAAAATGTCCTAACCTCTGGTAACCGTCATAATCCGCTAAAAGAAATTCCGCTCCCCATGCAGTGCCGTCCTCACCATATCCATATCCATCCAGAGAGACGCCCAAAACCATCTCTCCTGGTGAGATCTTGTGTTCCAACAATGTCGCCAACACATGTGCATAATGATGCTGGACCTGGATGTGCCGTAATCCTAGCCTCTCTGCAAACCGTGTCGTGTGAAAATTCGGATGCAGGTCCGATACCACAACCTTAGGCTTCAACTCAAAGAGCCGCTTAAGATGCGCGATGGTCTCCTCAAAATACTGGAAATTCTTGTAATCATCCAAATCCCCCAGGAATTGGCTGGTCACAACATAGCCATTCTTGTAGATGGATATGGTATCCTTGAGCTCACCCCCGAGAGCAAGCACATGATGGGGCGATTCAAGCGCCGCCGGAACCTGCTGCGGATAGGGCACATAGCCGCGCGCGCGCCGCAGAAACAGGGGGCCATCCCCAACAACCTTCATGACCGAATCGTCCGCCCTCATGTGGATGGGCCTGTTGTGGGTCAGTACATAATCACAGAGCTCTTCGATCCCCTCTTCGACATCCTTCATGATGGGCGAGTCCTTTTGATTTGAGCTCGTTGCCACGATGAGGGCGATCTTTTCGAACAGGAGATTGTGAAGCGGCGTGTAAGGGAGCATAAATCCCATCTCATCGAGGCGGGGTGCGATCCCTCGAATATCCTTGATCTTCTTGAGGAGGACGATCGGACGTCTGGCCGATTGGAGTTGTGTTTCTTCGGCCGGATTGACGGCGGCGTATTTTTTGATGATGCTGAGATCCCGCGCCATCAGCGCCAGGGGTTTGGTCTTACGTTCCTTGATTTGTCTTAGCCGCCTCACCGCATCAAAATTGAAAGGATCGCAGACGAGATGGAATCCTCCCAATCCTTTGATGGCAAGGATTTTTCCATCTTCGATGAGGGAAGCGGCCTTTACGATCCCCCCTTTGATCTCCTTGTGGGTTTTGGCATTGATAAGGGAGATCTGTGGCCCACACACCGGACATGCAATGGGCTGAGCGTGGTATCGGCGGTCGAAAGGGTCTTGGTATTCTTTGCGGCAATCGGCACACATCGTGAAGCTTCGCATTGTGGTCTGATCTCTGTCGTAGGGGAGGTCTTCGACGATCGTGTAGCGGGGGCCGCAGTCCGTGCAGTTGATGAAGGGATAGAGGTAGCGCCTGTCCTGGGGAGACATCATTTCCTCTTTGCAGTTCTCACAGATCGAGATGTCCGGAGATATGAAGACAAAACTTTTACCCTCTTTGGTTTTTTCGATGACAAAATCTCTGCAGTTGTGGAATTGGGATGATAGGGCGACCTGGATGTCTTCCACTTGGGCGAGGGGAGGTTTGGCTCTTTCGAAAGCGGTGAAAAAATCATTGAAATCCGTTTTGTCTTTGGATTCGAGGTGGACCTCCACGCCATGGCCGATATTTTTGACCCAGCCGGTAAAGCCGAGCTCTTTAGCGATACGGTAGACAAAGGGCCGGAATCCAACGCCCTGGACAACGCCGAATACGACAATGTCTATAGCCGTGCTTTTTTCTAGTGTTTTGAGTATATACATCCGCAGTAATCCTGCCTGTAAACTTGGTGCTCTTTGCTGAGGTCGACGCTCTTTTTAAATCCATCCTTCTTCTTGAAGTCGGCCTCGAGAAAGTCGATGCCGTATCGTTTCGCAAACATCCGGCCCATGCGGTTCATGACTTTTGACTTCTTCCATGGGCTCAGACTCATCACTGTGGTAAATACATCGAATCCACCCTCGGCCGCCCTTTGAGCAGTGTGCTCGAGCCTCATTGCATAACACACATCACACCTTCGGCCTTTCTCAGGTTCGTCCTTGAATTTTTCGGTCAAGGCAAACCAGTTTTCAGGAACATATTCATCTTCGATCAGAACAAAACCGAGAGTTTGTGCCACCTTTTGTGTTTCCTCAAGTCTGAGCAGGTATTCCTCCTCGGGATGGATGTTGGGATTGCAGAAATATCCACTCACGTCATAGTCCTTCTTGAGAAGGGCCATGACATAGAGGGCATCCGGCGCACAACACACATGCACCAACATCCGTCGTTTTTTCATGACCTCCTATTTTAATGAAATTAATAGAGACATTAAAGGGGACAGGCTACTTTTTTAATGTGTAGGGTCCGATCCCCGAACGGACCGTTTGGGAAACGGTCCTTACTTTTTTACAGAATAGGTGACAGTCCCCTTTTTTGTTTACCTCTGGCAATAGGTGACAGTCCCCCTTTCTTAGGGCTTGACAAACCAAATCGAAAAAAACAGAATATTGGGACCACCCGGTTGGCAGTCATGATAGAGCCTTTTTCGGACTTATTTTCCCAACAAGCGGCGAATACGGCAGCCAAAGATGGTCTGCCATACTGGACTTTTTGGCTGCTCATCAGTTTTATCCTCCTTCTCCTTGCGTTCATTTTCCTCAGAGATAAAGAGCTACGCCGGAAGATGGACGAATTCTTTTTCCGGACGAAAATAAAGCTGATCAAGTATCGGCATCAAAAGCGCATGGCCCGGGAGAACAGAAGAAAAGATCGCCTGATCATGGAGCTTGGCCAAAAGGCTTGGGAAAGACGAATCGAAATCAAAAACGGAAAAAAAGCCTTCCTCGAGCTCCAATACCTTGAGGAGAAAAGTGAAAAGCTTCAGAAGGAAACCGCTGATATCAAGACCAAGATATCTTTTTTAAATACGAGCCAGGATGAGAGCATCCAGAAGTTCGATACACGCTTAAGCGAAAAAGAAGATGAAAAATCTCCTTATGTTGAGAAGCTCCTTGAATTCAAGAGCAAAGAAAAGGAAATTGAAATAGAAGTCATAGAAAAACAGAAGGAATCGGAGACCGTGATAAAAGATATCAATTCCACCAAAAAATACCTTCACGATTGCGAAGAGGACGGTTTAGAATGGGACGACGAGAAAAAAGCCGAGGTCAAAAGCATCCAGGAGAGGCTCGACCAGATGGAAAAAGACAAGGCAGCGTTCGACAACAAGATCAAAACCCTCGTGGAAAAGAAAGCGGAGTTAGAGGAACAAAAGAAAGAACATGAGAAGTCCATTGGAGCGATAGAGAAGGAGATTACAAAAATCGAACACGATAAAAGGCATCAGACGAGGGAATATCAAAAAGAGATCAAAGAGTGGGAAAAAAACCAGATCAAAGTCAGCGATAGGATCCAGAAGGTAGCCAAAGAGAGAGAGCCGCTGTTTAAAAGTTATGGCAGCCTTGTTGAAAAGGAGAGAGTGAGCGATAGGGAGCTCGAAGTGTTTTATTCACAGATAGATAGGGTGACGGCGCGGATCCAGGAGATCGGAAAACAGATCGAGGCCCTCGACTGATTCAAAAAAGGGGACTGTCACCTATTTCCAGGGGTGAACAGAAAAGGGGACTGTCACCTTTTATTTCGAACCGTTCATAGAGCGACTCCCACATCGACAAAGTTGCCTGTTTTTTTCCCCTTTATTTATTTGCAATCGCCCATTCGATGACATAGAGCATTGCTGGGATGTTTTCGCGGACGATCGACGGGATGTCTTCCTCGGGATTGTAGAAGCCGCCTTGCTGCTGATCCACAGGCGGAAGCTCAATCGTGAACGCCGGAATCCCATGGACTCCCAAAGCCCAATCTGTGGCTCCACCATTTGTCACATAGAGCTGGTTCCCTGCCTGGCCATACTCATAAACGCGGCCGTTCACTCTCTCAATCCGTACCGCCATCTCACCGGCCATTTCCTCGAGTAAGGCGTCAATTCCCGATGGTACATTGGTGTATCCCCACGGGTAGATGATCACCTGGGAGTAGTTATGATAGCTGATAAAAACCTGAAAATCTCTCCCCGCAAAGAGGTCTCTAATGGCCTGCGTTTCCGGTTCGGAAAAGGGCTCTGGCCCTCGATACACATACGAGGATGAGATTGGGCTCGACCCCTCATTGTCGTTACCCCACATGTAATCATAGTTTCTGTTGGGATCGACTCCATAAGTGCGGTTCTCATTATCGTGCATATTCTTCCGCCAATACCTGTAGAAATGGATGGTATACTCCAAACCATCAGGATTGAGGAGGGGCACGATCCAGACTTCGGAATGATCCACAAGATCGTGGATGTGAGAATCGGTCGCATAATTTTCGACGAGGTGTTTTGCCACATAGAGAGGGACTTCCACAGAGATCCATTCTCTTGCGTGGTGGCAACCTGTGATGAGGACCTCCGCCTCGCCCTCCTCATCGGCCTGAACATTGTCGCTGATTTTGAGGGCATAGAGATTGCGCATCTCGAGGCTATTACCGATGATTTGGACCTGGACCAGGTTGGGGTAGGCTTGTTCGAGGGCATAGACCTCTGCCTCGACCTCTCTGTAAGAATGAAAGGCCCCATTGATTGAGGTCTGAATGGAGATGGTCTTTTCACCTTTGTGAAGGCGATTGTCGGATTCGCTTGTGTCATCGGATACGTTTTTGTTGTTATTATCAGATTTGTTTTCGTCATCAGAAAAAAGAATTTCTGCATCCTTAAGCTTGCGGATATCATCGGGTGAGGCAACGATGTAAATTTTGCCCTGCCAATCCATCAATATGTCGAGGCTCATTGTCCTGAGTTTTGCGACATTTTGGGGGGTCTTCTCTACCCAGACGACTGTGTTAAGCCAATGATTTTGCGCCATAAGTGACAGGCCGACCAATAAAAAACATATTAAAAAAATGGTGATTTTTGTTTTGGTCATCTTAATGTCCTTAGAGGTCCATTCCGAAAAGGGGACTGTCACCTTTTTGCTTCACCCCTGTAAAAAGGGGACTGTCCCCTTTTTTGTCCCCATTTTATATCCTATAACTCAGGGTGAAGACGACTTTTTGCGCGCTGAGATTGTCGCCCGACCCATATTCCTTCCCGAACATCCCGGATAGATCCACCGAAAATCGCCCCACCCGAACACCCGTTCCCACAGAGAGATAAAGATAATGAATGCTCGGGTCTTTTATCGGTTGCGGATCGTAATTGAATCCAAGCCTCAAAGGATATCGCCACTCCTTGCCGAAGAGTTGGAAATTGCCCCAATACTCGGCCCCGGCGCTCACTTTGACGACATCCCTAAAATCCCGGTCCAGCTCCTCCTCATAATACTTCACTGCGTAGCTCGACCAATCAAAATAGGTCAAATCAGATGCCACTACAAAGCTATCCGATAACTTATAATTCGCACCCACCCCGATCACCAGCGGTTGCTTGTAGG